>JAWAMY010000011.1:0-11889 GCA_038895635.1 Candidatus Pacearchaeota archaeon
GAAATAATGCAAAAGATTTACGATAAAGGTTTTGAGGGAAATTTAATTTTCGAAGGAGGTAATTTTGTAAAAAATTTTCAGTCGTCTCCATTTCCTTATAACCTAGAAGCTTTTGGGTCATCTCTTTATTATCATGGAAATGCTCCTTATTGGAATCAAGCATTGTTTACTTATGGAAATTATTTTGAAGGATATGGCAATTTATTTCCTGATCAGCATTTCTCTCTTTATGGAGGAGGTTTTTCTTCACTACCTACTGAGCTTGGAGGACAAGCAAATGTTCGTGGTTCGAGAGCAACAGGAGGAACTCCTTTAGAGTAGTTTTTGATTGATATTATGAAAAACATTTAAAAGTCTATTTTTCTTATCTATATAATATAAAAAGAGGTATTTAGATAATTTATGAAAAAGAAAAATAACAAAAAGTTAGTATCTCTTAAGAAAAAATCTAAGGAGATTCTTTCAAACTTGAAGAATGAAAGGTCTATAGCTCTTGATTTTGCAACTAAAGCATATAGCAAATTTGACAAAATGATTAAGGCGGTAGTTCTTTTTGGTTCTTCAGTTAAGAATAACTCTTTATCTACTTCAGATATAGATATTGTAATATTGATTGATGATGTTTTAATAAGATGGGATTCTGAATTAATTGTTTGGTATAGAGAAGAACTTGGTAAACTTATTATGCAAAATAAATACATTAAAGAGTTGCATGTTACTACAGTAAGATTGACAACTTGGTGGAATGATTTGCTGAAAGGTGATCCTGTTGTAATTAATATGATTCGATATGGCGATGTTTTAATTGATTTTGGTGGCTTTTTTAACCCGTTAAAAGTATTACTTGAGCAAGGCAAGATAAGACCAACTCCTGAGGCAATATATACTTGTTTATCTAGAGCTCCAGAGCATTTGAGAAGAAGTAGATTGGCTGAATTAGGTGCAATTGAAGGAATTTTTTGGGCTATGGTTGATTCTGCACAAGCAGCGCTGATGGCTTATAATATAACTCCTCCTTCACCTGAGGAAATTTCCTCTTTGATAAAGGAAACATTTGTCGATACAAAGAGAATTGATATAAAATATGCTATTTGGTCAAGAGATATTTATAATCTACATAGGCAAATTGTTCATGGCGAGATAACAGACTTAAGAGGAGCTGAAATTGATGTCTGGCAAGAAAGAATGGATGATTTTGTTAAAGAGATGACTAGGATTGTTAAAGAAGCAATAGAAAGCTCATCATAAATATTGATTTAGTGAAATCTTGTAATTCTTTTTCCTATTTCTTGCTTTTATATTCAGCTAAAATAGGTGCAAGACTTAAGAATACTTTATCTCTTTTATCTGGCTCCAATTTTTCAAGATTCTCAATTATATATTCCCTAATTTTAGAATAATCTACTTCTTCTTTTTCTTTTCTAAATTCATTTTCAAATTCACTTAATAAAGATATATAATATGAACGCATTGCGTTGTATACTCTTTGAGGATTTGTTCTTGCTTCTATACTCATTAGTGATCTGAATGCTTTATCTTTGATTAGTCCAACATAACCTTCAATTCCCTCTTCTCCTTTTTTTAGTAGATTTTGAATATTATTCACTGCCTTATGTTTTTTTGCAGTGTTAGAATCTGCTGTTGGAGGAATATTTAGCAGAATTCCAAATAAATAATCTTCACTTATTTCATTTATTGCTTCTTTGAATTCTTTAGAAATACTTCCTTCTAAAAATTTTTTCTTCTTTTTTGAAATGACTTCTTTTGTAGTAGGAACTAATATTTCTAATCCTGCTCCTAGGTAATGGTCTGCAGGTATTGTTGGTTCTATTGAATTAACAATGCTCCCTAGTAGTTGTCTTGGACCAAGATCATATTTTGTTTCTTCATTTAGGAAAGTTCTTAATAATGATTCAGATTCAACATACTCTCTTGCTTCTTTTATTATTTGTTCAAGTGCCATATGATTAGATAATCTTATTCTTTATAAATTTTTCTAATGTATCTATAGTTTAGTAGTGACAATAATGATTTTAAATTTTAATTTTTTTAACTTTTAATTATTTGTCTCGACGATACATTTTTTAAAAACGAAAGATTTATAAACTATGCTTTTATGGAAATCTAATTTAAAAATGGAGTAAATATGAAAAATACGTATTATCTTGATTCAGAAATAGAAAATATAGATAGAGAAAGTAATAGATTGAAAACTAATAAACCTGCTTCTCCATTTGGGTATATTCTTGGAGATCCATCAAAGATACAAAGGCACAATTATTTATTAAATAAAATGTTATATTCAGACAAACTTAACTCAGGTTTATCTTATAATAAAGAAGAGTTAGAAGAATTATTCTCTTATTTTAGTAAAATAACTAATTATATTTCCTCTCACTGCAATAGAAGAGAGATTATAAATGGAACTGAATATTTGATTAGTGATGATGAGAACATGCCTCCTCTAGAAAAGTCAAGATTTAAATTATATTTGTCAAACATGAAAAAGGTTTATCAAATATACGGAAAGGTTTTAGATGATTTAATCTCAGAATTTGATTAATCTTAAGTAGCTCTAGAAATCTTTAAGAATTATCTTTTGATTTTAATTTTTATGACTTCAGTTTCATATTCTGAACCAAGAAAACCAGAACAAATTGAAAAAATTCTTCACCCTTATGTTAGGGAATGGTTCTTTTCAAAATTTAAAAATTTCTCGCTTACTCAATTATATGGAGTTGGAGCTATATGGGAAAGAAAGAACATTCTCATTTCTGCACCTACTGGCGGAACTAAAACATTGACTGCTTTTTTGTCTATTATCAATTATCTTGCGAACCTTGCAGACAGAGGTGATTTGGAGAATAGAATTTATGCTATTTATTGTTCCCCGTTGAAGGCTTTAAGTAATGATATTCATAAAAATCTTATTGAACCGCTTGAAGAGATTAGTTCTGTTGCTGAAAAATACGGTAGAAAATTGCAAGAGATAAGAGTTGGATTAAGAACTGGAGATACTCCTTTAGTTGAAAGAGCGAGAATGCTAAAAAATGCTCCCCATATTTTAGTGACTACTCCTGAATCTTTAGCAATAATCCTGACTAGTAAAAATTTTATTAATTATCTAAAAGCTGTTGAGTTTTGTGTAATTGATGAGATTCATTCTATGGATAATAAAAGAGGTGCTTACTTAAGCCTAAGTCTTGAGAGACTTAATAATTTAAGTGCTACTTTTCCTGTTAAGATTGGTTTAAGTGCTACCATCTCTCCTTTAGAGGAAGTTGCAAAATTTCTTGTCGGAATTGATAATTTTCGACATGTTGAAATAGCTAATGTTCCTCTCGGAAAAGTATTGGATGTTGATGTTTTAACTCCTGTTGGAGGGCTTATTGATAATAGAGAGATTAACTCAGAGATGTACGATTTAATTAATTCTCTTGTTAAACAACATAAGACAACACTTATTTTTACAAATACGCGTGCTGGAACTGAGAGAGTAGTTAATCATCTTAAAGAAAAGTTTCCAACAGAGTATATTGACAATATCGCTGCACATCACTCTTCGCTTGGTAAAGATTATAGATTTAATGTTGAGGAGAAGCTTAGAAGAGGAGAGTTGAAAGTGGTGGTTTCAAGTACAAGTTTAGAATTAGGTATTGATATTGGTTATATTGATTTAGTAATTATGCTTGGTTCTCCAAAATCAAGTTCAAGAGCTTTACAAAGAATAGGAAGAGCAGGTCATAGATTACATGAGGTTGCTAAGGGAAGAATAATTGTTCTTGATAGAGATGATTTAGTTGAATGTTGTATTATTAGGAAAGAGATGTTTGACAAAAAAATTGATAGAGTCACTTTTCCTATGAATTGTTTAGATGTTCTTGCTCAACAAATATTTGGCATGGCCATTCAGAAAGTTTGGGATTTGGATGAATTATTCTCAATCATAAAGAAAAGTTATTGTTATTCTACTTTGTCAAAGAATGATTTTTATGATGTAATCAGTTATCTTTCAGGTCAGTATGCTCTTGAGAAGAATAGTGTTTATGGTAAGATATGGTATGATGAAAATGAAAATAAAATTGGTAAGAGAGGTAAACTTGCAAGAGTTATATATCTAACAAACGTTGGAACTATTCCTGAAGAATCTTATGTAACCGTTAAGCTAACTGATGGAACAGTAATTGGTCATGTTGATGAATCATTTGTAGAAAGGCTCAAAAGAGGAGATGTCTTTGTTTTAGGAGGGAGTAAATACAATTATCTTTATTCAAGAGGCATGTCTCTCTATGTTAGTCCTGCAATTCATAGAAATCCTACTATTCCTTCATGGTATTCCGAGGTTTTACCTTTGAGCTTTGATTCAGCATTGGAGATAAATAAGTTTCGTACACTAATGGAAGAGAAGATTAAAATGTCAAAAAAAGACTGTATGTCTTTCATTAAAGATTACTTATATGTTAATAATGATGTGGCAGAAGAAATTTATAATTACTTTTATGAGCAATCTCATTTTTTTGAGATACCTACTTCAAAAAAATTTTTAATTGAAAAGTATAAAGGAGAGAAGAATTATTTGTTAGTTAATAGTATGTATGGTAGGAGAGTTAATGATGCTCTCTCAAGAGCAATAGGATTTCTTATGGGACATTTAGGTGGAAGAGATATCGAGATTGGTGTTACAGATAGTGGATTTTATTTTGCTGGAGAAAAATTACCTATTGAAAAAGCTATTAGTTATTTATCTCCCGAGAATCTCGACGAAATTTTGATAGAAGCAGTGTCAAAAACTGATTTGCTTACAAGAAGATTTAGGCATTGTGCAGCTCGTTCTTTAATGATATTAAGAAGTTATAAAGGAAAAAACAAAAGTGTTGGTCGTCAACAGCTAAGAAGCCATTTTTTGCTTGCCGCTGTTACTAAGGTTTCTAAAAATTTTCCAATACTTAAAGAAGCAAGAAGGGAAATATTAGAAGATGTGATGGATATTAGAAATGCTAAAGAAATAGTTAGGTCGATTAAAAGTGGATTAATCGAGGTTAAGATTAGAGATACAATTGTCCCCTCTCCTTTTTCACTTAATCTTTTATTACAAGGACATACTGATTTGATTAAAATTGAGGATAAACAAGCTTTCTTGAAAAGAATGCATGATTTACATATGAAGGAGATTCAGCGTAAAAATGAAAAGAGAATTTGAAATTTTGGATAAGGTTGTTTTCTTTCCTAGAGAGGGCATGTTAGTTTTTGGAGATATGCATTTAGGTTATGAAGCTATGTTAAGTGAGTCAGGAATTTTATTACCTTCTAGTATCAGAGAACAAATTTTTAATGATGTAGAGAAGATTATTTCTCTACTTATTAATCAAAATAAGTTCATTAATGAAATAATCTTTCTAGGAGATGTAAAGCATTATTTTTCTTACAATAAGTTGGAAAGTAAGGATTTGTCAAACCTAATTGTTAGATTAAAATCTTATCTTCCAAAAGTCAAAATATTCTTTGTAAGAGGTAATCATGAGGTATTTGCCAATCTCAATAAGGAAGGTTTATTAGATTATTACATTAAAGGAGATAAAGCCTTTATTCATGGAGATAGAGAATTTGACGAGATTTTTGAGAAGAGGGTTAAAATGATTGTTATGGCCCATTTACATCCTGCAGTGACAATTATTGATAATCAGAGAATAAGAGCGGAAAAGTATAAATGTTTTCTTTTTGGGAGATATAGAAATAAGCAGGTGCTTATTCTCCCAAGCTTTTTGCCATTAGTAGAAGGAAGTAGTGTTAATGAATATCTTAATGATTCTTTATGTATCGTTCCATCTAAAAATCTGAAAGATTTTGAAGTTATTATCTTTTCTGATGGACGAGAATATAATTTTGGAAAGCTTAGACATTTAATCTTAACAGAATGAAAAATGAAGGATATCTCTTTTTAACTGCTACCCACAATAGTATTTCTTAGATTCTTCTCTCCGAACGAGTATATAGCGTAAGCAAATATTATACCAGAAAAAATATCGATACTATAATGTCCTTTAGCTAAAAGTAGACTTATTATTACTCCAAAACATGAGAGTAACACATAATACCTAGTTTTTTCTATTGTTAGAAGAAATGCTAAAAAAGCCGCCCCCACATGGCCTGATGGGTAAACACCATAATCTAAGAAATCCCACCCAGAAATAAGGGCGCTATAAGAACTTGTTGGATTACCGAATGGAGTGAGTACTAAAAATATTCCTCGAATAATATTTAGGAACCCTAATAGAGTTAGCACATATGGTATCTCTTCATATTTGCTTTTTCTTACTATTTGCCCAAATAAAATTACTAGGGATATCATTGCAAATAAGTCATACATATAAGCAATATTATAATGAGGTAAATTATCAAGCAGTATATCGGACAGTACAGGAAGTTTATTATGCTTTTTCGCAATTATCTTTCCTGAAATAAATGTTATAATTAATCCAAGTAATAGAATCATTATTGATAAGTAGAGATATTTGTTTCTAAATAATTCTCTAATCTTTGTTACATCTTTCTTGATATTTTTTGATGGTTTCTTTAATTCTAACCTCATTTTTTATATTCTTTCACACCATTTACAAGTTTTCTTTGGACATTCTCCTTCTAGGATTGTTATTGATTTTCTAAATAACATATAGGCTCTTTTGGGATTGACTTTTCTTTTTACTAATTCTGTATCAAATATAACCTCTCCAGTATCTAAAACCTCTTTTGGAATATAAAATAGAAGAAAACTATAATCTTCTGTTTCATATCCGTTTTTTTCTAGAAGTAATGTGTAAATATCAAGCTGATTTTGATAATGATCTGCTGTTGTTTCTTTTAGTGGGAAGCCTCTAGTCTTATAATCTAGAACAATCATTTTCTTGCCATTTACTAATAAATTATCAATTGCTCCACGAAGGATATGTCCGTCTTTGTCTTCCCAACTTATACCTATTAAATTATTTCTCCAGATTTTTAATTTCTCTATATCATTAAAAAGTTTGCAACCTTTATGTTTACATTCGCTATTCTCTAATTCAGGTGGAAGCCTTCCTTTATCTCTAAATTTATCAAAATGTGCTTTTATTATTTTATCCATTCCATTCATTAAACTACTTGGGATTATCTCTGGTCTTTGCCATACTTTATGTTTATCTAGCCAGAAACATCTTGGACATTCTTCCATTAAATTGATGGAAGAGGGAGATAGTATAAACTTCATATTAGAAATACATTTTTTTAGTATAAAAAGTTAGTGGAGATTATGTGTTAGTTTTAAATACTCAGATTTAAATAATTAGAGTTAATTTATTAGATTGTAAGAAGAAAATGAGCAGTAATTTTACTATAAGGCAACCAATTATCACTGTAGCTGGACATGTAGATCACGGAAAGACTTCTATTCTTGATGCAATAAGGTGTAGTTCAGTTGCAGAATGTGAGGCCGGAGCCATTACTCAGAAGATCTCGTTTACTTCTTTTACTTATGATAATGTTAAGTCTAGTTGCCCTTTAATAACTAGCTCAGGTGTAAAACTGGAAATACCAGGTTTTTTGTTTATTGATACTCCAGGTCATGCAGCATTTAATCATTTAAGGAGGAGAGGGGGTAGTTTAGCTGACCTTGCAATTGTTGTCATAGATATTAATGAAGGAATAAAACCACAAACTTCAGAGGTTATTCAAATATTGAGGTCTTTTAAAACTCCATTTATTGTAGCTTTAAATAAGTTGGATAAAATTTCTGGTTGGCAAAGGATATCTGGAAATCTTGTTGAGAATATTGAAAAACAACCTATTCATGTAAAAAATTATTTTGATGAGAGAGTTTATACTATCATCGGATCACTTAATTCTTTTGGATTTGAGTCTGATTTGTTTTATAGGATAAAAGATTTCACTAAAAAGGTTGCATTAGTTCCATGTTCAGCAAAGACAAAAGAAGGAATTCCTGAGATCTTGTTTGTTCTCTGTGGATTATCTCAGAAATTTCTGAGAGATAAACTAGCTTTGGGTAAATTAGCTAGGGGAACTATTCTTGAGATAAAAAAAGAAAAGTCTCAAAGTTATATAGAAGCAATTTTATATGACGGAGTGTTGCAGGAGAATGATGAAATTGCTATTGCAAGTTTTGAAGAACCAATCTTTACAAGAGTAAAAGTTCTCCAAGAAATATTGCCTTTATCTTCAAAATTTAAACCTGTAAAAGAGGTTAGTGCTGCTGCAGGTATTAGGATGCAATTTTCTGATAAAGTAGAGATACTACCCGGTATGCCTTTTTGCACTTTTGAGAGAAGAGATCAAATAATTGAAGAACTAAAACAAGATGTTCCTAAAATAGAGATTGATAAGAAAGGTATTATTATTAAAGCCGATTCTTTAGGTAGCTTAGAAGCTTTAATATTCTTATTGAGAGAGAAGAATATTAATATTGTTAGAGCAGGAATAGGTCCAATTAATAAAAATGATCTGATTACAGCAAGAGCTAATTTTGAGATAGATGAGTTAGATGCAGTCGTTATTGGTTTTAATGTTGAAACTGAAAGAGAGATAGAGGAACTTGCAAAATCATGGGGAATTAAAATCATCTGTGGAGATGTAATATATAATATAATAGATAATTTATCAATTTTCCGTATTGAAAAATCAAAGGAGATTGAAAGAAGGAGATTAATGGGATTATCTAAGCTTTCCAAAATTGAAATATTACATAATTTTGTTTTTAGGAATAGTAATCCCGCTATTTTTGGAGTTAGAATTGTTGGAGGCATACTTACTGCTGGAACTGAGTTAATTGATGATGCTGGGGAAGTTGTTGGTAAGGTTAAATCAATTCAATCTGAGGGTAATTCTGTAGATGAAGCAACTGAAGGAATGGAGGTTGCAATTTCTGTTCCAGGAATCTCTTTTGATAGACATCTTAGAGGTAAAAAATTTCTTTATAGTAATCTAACTGAAAAGAATATTTCAGAATTTAAGAAGAATAAAGACCTTCTTTCATCGAATGAAATAATGATCCTTCAAGAGATAATTCAGATTAAAAAAATGGATGTATAATTATTGTTCTTTTTTATTCTTCTTCTTTATCCATCTAACTTTATCACTCTTTCTTCCAAGAGCACTATTCTTTCTACATTTACTTGAACAATAGTAAACTAAATCTCCATTAGGTAAAACTAATGTAAGTCCTTTTGGTATCTTATAATTTCTTTTACAATATGAGCAAGTAGGCATTTTTTATATTCTCCTTTGAACGATTATTTTATATTTTCTTTCTTCTAGGTTCCCTTCAAGATGAATTAAATACCCCATTTGGTTAGATATCTTTTCTAGTAGGCTTCTTCTCAATATTATTTCTTCATTTATAGCTTTTGAAGGTTCGTAAGCTCCAATTTCAATTTCAAGTGCTTTTTTGTTTTTAGTACTATCTTTAAAGTGATCCTCTATTATTTTTTGGTATCGCTTTATTTCTTCATTAAATCCATTCTTTTTTTCTGTTTGCATTATGTATATGCCCCGCTTGTTACCTTGCTTCTTATTTTTCTTGCTTCAATTTCTGTTTCTCTTAACATTAATATATCGTTCATTTTTACTGGACCTTTAACGTTCCTTCTTATACTTCTGCCTTTATTTCTTCCATCAAGGATTTTGACTCTTACTTGAGTTATTTCTCCTCTAAAACCCGTTCTTCCTAATACCTCTTCCACTATTGCTGGGACTGCTTCCTCACTAATCTTTATCAGCTTCTTTTTTTGTTGTTCAGTCTGCTGCTTTTTTTGGTCAGCCATTTCAACACAAATTATTTGATGCTAGAAATTTCTTTTTCAGCATCTCCCGGATTTATTATAGCTACTGTTTACTATCTACTTCACCATATTTGATCCCTTTCTCTTTACATAGTATTGATAAATGTGAAATTATCTCTTTTGGTGAAACATCCTTTGCAGCAATTACCATTTTAGCTGTTCCACGTTCAATAGCCTTCGTAACTTCGTTAGTTCCTCTCTCTATTTTTCCTGTTTTCCTTGATTTTTCAACAATTGAATAAAGGTCCATTTTTCCCCTCTGTAGTTTATCTCATAAATTAATATGTTATCAAAAACTAGGTTTATAAAACTTTTCTTATAAATAAATTACTTTTTTATTCTTACGATTTTATTTATCATCTGAAGATTCTTTGAAGGTTAATAACCTAATAACTCTTTTTATTAATTCTTGTTAGACCATTAATTCTCATTTCCAGAATATTTCTACCTCATCTGTTCTTTGTTTTGGAAATATATCTATATCTCTGTTATTAACTTTCTTTCTTTTTTTAATCATTATTTCCCCTAAGAAAGCAATCATCGCTCCGTTATCTGTTAATAATGAATTATCTGGTATAAATGCTTTTGACCCTCTTTCTTTACACATTAATTTGCTCATTTCTTGTAATCTCTCATTACATGCTACTCCTCCTGCTAAGACTAATTCTTCTTTTTCAGTATGAGCCATAGCTCTCTCACCAGCTTCAATTAACATTGCAAAAACAGTTTCTTGTAAAGAATAAGCTAAATCTTCCAATCTGTATTTTTTACTATCAATCATGTTTTTTAATTTTGTTAATATTCCAGAAAAAGCAATATCCATTCCTTTAATTGAATAAGGTAATGGTATATAATTTGAAGACTTTTTTGCTAACTCTGCTATTTTTGGTCCTCCTGGAAAGCCAATTCCTATATATCTTGCAAAATTATCTATTAAGTTACCTATTCCTATATCTAATGTTTCTCCAAAAACTCTGTATCTTTTTCCTGAGTAAGCAATTATTTGAGTATTTGCTCCAGAAGCATAAATCATCACAGGATCTTTGGCATTTGTAATTCTGCTTATTTCAAGATGAGCTATACAATGATTTACTCCAATTATTGGGATATTTAATTCTTTTGCTAGTTTAACTGCAAAATCTCTTCCTTTAATTAAGCATGGAGATAATCCTGGTCCTTGTGAAAAAGCAATGTATCTTATCTCATTTAGTTTAATCTTTGCTTCCTTTAGCGCATTGTTCAGAACTATAACAGAGGCTCTTTCATGATGATCCGCGGCTTCTTTAGGAATTATTCCGCCGCTTTCTGTTATATACGAATCTTTTGAGTTTGCAATTATCTTTCCATTCTTTACTATGCCTATCCCAAATGTATGGGCTGTTGATTCAATTCCAAGTATCATTAATTTTTTTTGTTTTCTTTTAATATAAATTTTGCTTTTTAGTGGATAATGTTCATATAAATTATTTTGACTATAAATTATATCTAAGAAAATTCTTTTCGTAATAAATATTAATTAACTTTTATTACATAATGGTTATCTTAGCCTTTCGATAATCAAAATTTCTGTAAAATAATTGCAAATATAGAAACTATAGTTTGAATTCTCTAATTCTTTATTAATAGTTTTACTTTCTATTTCACTAAATTCATTTAGAAGTTTTTTCTTTTTTTAAGTAGAATTGCCCCACGACACGATTCTCTTATAATATTATTCTCTAATTCTTAATTCTATTAATCTGTAAATCTTATCTTAAGAATTCAAGTGAAAATAAAATATAATATAAAAAAATAAACAAATATTGTTTATTTACTTCTTTTTCTTTTTCTTTTTTCCGCCTCTTGCCATTACTGCTTCGCATACATTTCCTTTGCCATCAACATAATACAAATGGCCAGGCTTTCTCTTAACAGCGTCTTTTATGATTATTTTCCCCATTTTTCCCTCCTTTTTATAATGATTTAACATCATTTTAGTTTTTAAACTTTTCTCCGACGATAATTTTTGCTTTTTTATGATATTTTTTATTTAAAGGAATTTCAAGAATCTTTGAGAATTTTT
>JAWAMY010000012.1:0-7442 GCA_038895635.1 Candidatus Pacearchaeota archaeon
AAAGAATATTTCTTCCATTGGTGATAAAATAACTGAGTTAGATAAAGATATTTCTAAAATTCGTGAAGAAAAGAATATAATTGATAAAGAAATGAAAGAAATTCAAATGAAAATTGATGAGAGAAATAAGATTGAGACAGAACTTGCAAAAACAAAAATCCTTCTTCATTCAAAAAAAGATTACCTATCTATTATTTCCAAAGAAATTGATTCTATTAATTTAAAGATAAGGGAGGCATCAAAAGACTTCTCTTCTAAAGAATTAGAAGAGATTATTAAGTCTCTATCGGAGAAGAAGGTACATCTAGATAGAATTAATCGGGAGATTATGGAGCTTTCTATTAAGATGTCTTCATGTAATGTTAAGATTAATGAATTTAATACATTAAAGCAGAATATAATTAATCTTAAATCATGTCCTACTTGTCTACAAGAAGTTTCAGAATCACATAAAGAATCAATAGCTAGTCAACTTGATGCTCAACTCTCAGTAATTAATAATCAGAAAATTGATCTTGATAATGAAAAACAAAAAAAAGAGATAATCCTTTCAACTCTTTCTAAAGAAATTTCAAGATTAGAATCTACAAAATCAAATCTTGAAGCACTCAAAATTAAGATTCAGACTTTAAATGAAGATAAGAAAAAAATAGAGGATTTAGAATTGCAAAAGAGATCTATTTCTATTGATATCTCAATTCTCGAAGAACAAATTAAAACTCTGGGTTCATCTCTTTCAGAACTTAAAAAATATGATGAGGTTATTAAAGTAAAAAAATCTAATTTTGATTCTATAATATATAAAGAAAAAAGCATGGAAATACTAAAAGCAGAATTACTTAAAGAACTACAGTTTGAGAACCAAGAGATTGTAAGAATTGAGAGAGAGTTGCTTGAAAAAAATAAAATAATTAAGAAAATGGAGTATATCTCTGAGCTTGAAGATTGGATCAATAATCAATTTTTAGAAGTAATCTCATTTATTGAAAAGAATGTTATGCTTAAACTTAGAGGCGAATTTTCTAAGTTGTTTAGTGAGTGGTTTAATATTCTTGTGCCTGACAATCTTTCTGTTAGATTAGATGACGATTTCACTCCTATAATTGAACAACAGGATTATGAGATTGATTATTCCTATTTATCTGGAGGAGAGAGAACAGCAGTTGCTTTAGCCTATAGATTAGCATTAAATCAAACAATCAATTCGTTTTTAAGTGAGATAAATACAAAGGGAATTGTTATTCTAGATGAACCTACTGATGGATTTTCTCAACAGCAACTTGATAAAATGAGAGATGTATTCCAAGAATTAAATGTTAATCAGCTTATTTTAGTTAGCCATGATACTAAAATTGAATCTTTTGTTGATAATATAATAAAATTAAAGAAAAGTTCAGGAGTAACTTATCTTTCCAATTAATCTTTTATTCTTATCTTTCATAATTCTTGTTTATTGAAGGTTATCTACCTTATTTACTCTATACCTATCTATTGTTGATTCTCTTTACATACCTTATATTGGATTTTTTAAATATGCATCTTCAAAACTAACATTAACTAAAACTGCCCCCTCTAGATTTATTCCTTCTAAATATGCTCCTTCGAAACTTGATGAGTCTATTTCACTCATACTAAAATCTGATCTTTTTAGATTGCTATTTCCTAAATAAGATTGGAATATCACTGATTTGTTAAATAAACTTTCTTTCAAATTAGAATTTCCAAGGTGAGAATCAATAATTTTTGAATTACTAAAGTTACTATTACTTAAGTAAGCTCTAAAAATCCAACATTTAAAGATGAGTGACTTGCTAAAATCGACTCTAGACATATTTGATTCAGATAAATTAGTCTTTCTTATGTAAGCATCACTTATATTTCCATTTTCAAAGTCAGATCTAAAGAAGTCACATTCTTCAAAATTTGTTTTTTTAGCAGATATATATGGCAAATAAATGCCTCTTGCTTTTAATCCTTTAAATTCTGAGTGATCAACATTTAATGGTTTGTTTTTTAAATCCTGTTCCTTAAGATAATCTATCAATTGATTAAATTTTGAATTGAGATTTAGATTAAAACCCTCTTCTAATTCTATTCCAGATAAATCTCTCTCTCCACTAAGAACCTTATTTATTAGTTCTTCTCCTTTCATTCGTATTCTTACGCCCATTTATTTTTCTTTCTATTGCAATTTATAATCTTTTCTATACTATTTAATTTGAAAGAATCTTACTTTTTTGTAACTTTGATGTATTCTAAATTCGAAACATTTATAAAGTTAGTTAATATAATAAATTTGTAAATTCTTAGATAGGTTACTCTTCTTGAAAATGAATGAGATTAATGAAGAACTTAAAAAATCAATGTTGAAAACAGGTACTAGTATCGTAGGTATTGTTTGCTCTGATGGGGTTGTTTTAGCAGCTGATAGGCAAGTTAGTGCAGGATCTATAGTCATGAATAAAGATTTCATGAAAATAGTTTATTTAAGTGATAATGTTATCGCTGCAATAACTGGAAGTGTGTCTGATGCTCAGTTTTTACTTAGAATTGTTTCTGCAGAATTAAAGCTCAAAGAACTTCGTTCTAGAAAGAGAGCTACAGTAAAAGAAGCAGCGAGTCTTTTATCTATGCTTACTTATAGAAATATCCGCTCTCCGTCTATGATACCTTCTATTGTAGGTACTCTCGTAGCTGGAATAGATGATGATGGAATAGCGAAGCTCTTTTCAGTTGAACCTGCAGGAGGCATTTCAGAAGTTAAAGATTATGATGCAAATTTTGGTAGCGGGATGCCCTTTTTACTTGGAGTTCTTGAAAAAGGATATAAAAAAGATATGAATGTTAAACAAGGAGTTCAATTAGCCATTGAAGGTCTTAAGGCTTCTACTCAGAGAGATACAGGAAGTGGATATGGGATAGATATCTTCACTATCACCAAGGATGGAATTAAAAAAGTTTTAAGTCAAGAAATTCAATCAGTGCTTAAGTAAAAAAGTATCCTTTTTATTATGGACATTCTAAAAAGTATAACCGATGAATTACCAAGCTCAATAATTGTTGATGCTTGTTTTGAAGGTGCGAATATTGTTCTTTATACAGATGATGCTGCTTTTTTTAGGCATAGCGATTTGAAGATAAGAGAGTTGGTAAATAAATATAAAAAGAGAATAGAACTAAGAGCAGAGCAAAAAATTCTTGAAGATAAAGATAAAACAAAAGAAGTTATCGAATCATTGATACCAAAAGAAGCTGAGTTGACCAATATCATTTTTGATGTTCAGAGAAGTATTGTTATTATTGAAGCAAAAAAACCAGGTTTAGTAATTGGAAAGCAAGGATCTATTCTTCAAGAGATTAAGGAAAAAACTTTATGGACTCCACAAGTTCAAAGAAGTTCTTCAATACCCAGCAAGATTACAGAAAATATTCGCGAGGTCCTTTATGCTAATAATAATTATCGAAGAAGGTTTCTTAATTCTATAGGTAAAAAAATATACCATGGATGGACTAATGAAAAGAAAGATGGATGGGTCAGGTTAACCCTTTTAGGTGGTGGTAGGCAGGTTGGAAGAAGCTGTCTACTCCTTCAAACAACCTCTTCAAGAGTACTTCTTGATTGCGGGATTGATGTTGCAGCATCCGGAAATGAGAAGTTTCCTTATTTTGATATACCGGAATTTGATATATCTTCTATTGACGCAATAATTTTGAGTCATGCTCATTTGGATCATTCGGGTCTAGCTCCATATCTATATAAAATGGGTTATAGAGGACCAATTTACATGACTCCTCCCACTAGAGATATTGCCTCTTTATTAGCTCTAGATTTCATTGGAGTAGCATATAAACAGGCAGCTTCTCCAATTTTTAGCTCTACAGATATAAAAGAAATGGTCAAACATAGCATTTGCCTTAATTTCAATGAAGTTACAGATATAACTCCTGATATTAGAATAACCTTCTACAATTCAGGCCATGCACTTGGTTCTTCAATGGTCCATATTAATATTGGAAATGGTTCTCATAATTTGCTATATGCTTCTGATATGAAATATTCAAAGACTCGTCTTCTAGAGCCTGCTAATACGGTCTTTCCGAGACTTGAGACAGTTATAATAGAGTCTACTTATGGAAGCAAGGAAGACATCTTACCTCCCAGAATTGAAGCAGAGAACACTTTAATAGAATATATTAAAAAAACAATTGAGCGTGAAGGTAAGGTTTTAATACCAGAGTTAGGTTTAGGTAGGGCACAAGAAACTATGTTAATAATTGATGATGCAATAAAATCAGGCAAGTTACCAAAGATTCCGGTTTATATTGATGGCATGATTTGGGACATTAATGCAATTCATACTGCCTATCCTGACTTCCTGGGAAATAATGTAAAGAATCTTATCTTTCAGGATAGAAGTCCATTTCTATCAGACACCTTTAAGAGAGTTGGTTCCTCGATTGAAAGAAAAGAAGTAATTGAGTCTGGTCCATGCGTTGTTCTTGCCACTTCAGGAATGTTAGTAGGTGGAGCTTCTGTTGAGTACTTTAAACACTTTGCTTCAAACAAACGAAATAGTGTGCTATTTGTATGTTATCAAGGAGTTGGAAGCCTTGGAAGAATGGTTCAGGAAGGAGCTAAAGAATTTAAGACAGAATCAGGAGAAGTAATAGAGATTGCTCTTGAAGTACATAAAATTGACGGGTTTACTGCTCATGCAGGAAGAGTTGAACTTCTTAACTTTATTAAAAATTGTAAACCTAAACCTAAAAGAGTTATTATTAATCATGGTGAGCTATCAAAATGTCTTGATTTGGCAAGCTCTATCTACAAAATTGAAAAAATAGAGACAAATGTTCCAAGAAATCTTGAAACATTAAGGCTTAAATAGGTAGTCTTTAAAAACCTTTTTAACTTAAATTAATAATTATGAAAAATGAAACATAATCTTAAAATTAACTTGATAATTATCTTAATGTTCTTTATCACCCAATTAATAGGTCTTTTTGTTATTCATTCTTATACCCCAATAGTCAAGGAAGTTAATATTAATGGTACAATTCAGAATGTGACTATAAATCCCATTCCTTATGGAATGCAGCCACCCTCAGGCGCAAAAGCAGAAGTTTCCTTGATTACAATTATATCTGCATTTGTTATAGCTATTTTGATTATATTATTTCTTACTCAAGTTAAGGCAGCTTTAATCTTAAGATTATGGTTCTTCTTCGTAGTAACTATTGTTCTAGCGATTTCTTTCAATGCAATTCTTATGAATTTTACAGAATATTCTTCTTCTATATCTATAATAATTGCTATCATTCTATCTATATTCAAAATATTTAAAAGAGATATAATCATTCATAATCTGACAGAATTATTTATTTATCCTGGAATAGCTGTTGTTTTTGTTTCTATGCTTAATTTATGGTCAATAATTTTATTCCTAATTTTAATTTCAATTTATGATATTTGGGCAGTCTGGCATTCCGGTATAATGCAAAAGATGGCAAAATATCAGATTAATGAGATGAAGGTTTTTGCAGGATTTTTTATACCTTATGTAAATAAAAAACATAGAGCTATGCTAAAAGATATTCAGAAGGTTAAATCTTCTAGATTAAAAAAAGCGAAGTTAAAGAAAATTAAAGTGGGTCTTGCAATTCTTGGTGGAGGAGATGTAGTGTTTCCTATTATTGCTGCAGGAATCATTTTTAGAAGTCTTGGATTATCTTATGCTTTAATTGTATCGACATGTGCAACAATCTCTCTTATGCTATTATTGTTTTTCAGTAAGAAAGGAAAGTTTTATCCAGCTATGCCTTTTTTAACTGCTGGAATTATCACTGGAATTATAATTAGCTACTTTTGTTATTATTTCTTTGTATAAATCATTTAGGTAATTAAGAGATATTAAACATCCTCCAAAAAGAATTCTAAGATTATGCCTTGGTAATTCTTCTAGGGATCTAGAAAGTCCTTTTGAATTATATTCTTTAATCCTCCTCAATATTGTTTCTAGATTCTCATTTATTGATTTAATTATTCCCAGCCTATCTTCATATTTTAATTTATGAGTGTATAGTATAGATAACTCTCTTATTCTTTTTGCTTGTTCAGAACACCCGATTACTCTTATTAATGAATTATATTTAATATCGATTATTGGTAAAAAATCGCTATACTCTTCCATTCAAACTTCAATATATAACTACTTTTAAATTTATCTATTATGTTCTTACTATATAAAAGTAACAAAATAGAAAGGTTTATAAATCTATGTTTAGGTATATTAGAATTACTTTTGGGAAAATGACTGTAATCAGACCAGAATTAGTAAATAAAGTGAAGGATTATTTTAATTTGAATATTTATGAGACTAAGGTATGGCTTGCATTACTAAGTAAGGGTATAGCTACTGCCGGCGAGATTGCGGAAATCTCTGGAGTTCCAAGAAGTAGAACCTATGACGTTCTTGAATCTCTTGAAAAGAATGGATTTGCTATGCAAAAAATAGGAAAACCGGTTAAATATATGGCGGTTAAGCCGATAAATGTTATAGAGAGACTTAAAAAAACAACAATCGATGAAATGAATGAGAAGCTTCAAGTTCTATCAAATATCAAAGATACAAAGGAGTACAAAGAATTAGAACTCTTACATTCTTCTAAAACCGACTTAATTAAAAATCAAGATTTATCTACAACGATTCGTGGAAGAGTGAATATTAACTCTCAGCTTGTTGAAATGTTTGATTCTGCGAAGGAAGAGGTTATAATTTGTGCTTCTGCTCAAGAACTTAGAAAAAGAATCAAACTTCTTGAGCCTATAATAAAGAGACTCTTAGATTCTAAAGTAAAATTAAATATAGTGTTAAGTGGAACAGATGAAGAGATAAAGTTTATTAGCGATAAGTTTGGAGTTAAACCAATGAAAATTACAATTAATTCATCATTCTATATCGTCGATAACTCTCAAATATTGTTTATGCTTCACGAATTAAATGATTCTCAAGAACAAATCGCTGTATGGTTTTCATCTCCTTTTTTTGTTAGTTCTTTTACCTCACTTTTAAATACTGCCATAAAGAAATCTTCCACTAAATAATTTTTAACTAAAATATCTGAATTCTATCCTTATTTTACTTATCCCCATAGATTTTATTGCTTTACTATTCTCTTTTTTAAAATATTTTAAAATGTTATTGGCTTTTATTTCCTTTTCATTAGGGCTTTTTATTCTACCTCCTTCAATATACCAAATTTTATGAGCTCTTTTAAATTTTTCAACAGCTTCTTTTAATTCTATTTTTGGTCCAATAATCGCGTTTTTTCTTTCTTTTAGGATATAAAAGGCTTCTGCTCTCTTTTCTCCATAGTATTCAAATTCATATCTTATTATATCAAAATATTTACTACACCACCGCATAAAAAAATTTGAAAAT
>JAWAMY010000012.1:7452-11542 GCA_038895635.1 Candidatus Pacearchaeota archaeon
CATTTTAGTTCCAGCTATATCTCCACTTTGTTTTTTTGTGAATATCTCTAATTTAATTAGATGAGCATTATTCTCATATGCTTCTCTTTCCATCTTATTAATATCTAATTTCTTTAACTCAAAGAAGTCTATTTTAGGACTTTTTAAAAAGTTAATAGCTGCTTCTTTTAGTTTTAAAAAAGTTTCATCGGATAGTGAGCTTGCCACATTTCTTGATTTGAAAGTAGGATCAATTATAATTATCGGAGATTTCAGTTTTTCCGAGTTAATGTTATTAGTAATCTCTTCTCGATTTTTGTATTTTTTTTCAATATCAATAATTATTTTTTCTTTTGATTTAATAATTTCTTCAAGCATATTAATGAAACTTCCATATTTAATTATCATTAATTCTACTGCATATCCAGATAATCCTCTAATGTAGGATTCAGCACCATAAACTCCTTGAGCATAACAAAACGATTTCGCAATTATTACCTCATCAATTATTTTAGGGTTTCCTAATATCTTTTTATTTATGTACTTTACATGAAAATAGGACAAATCAGTAGTATTCTTTGCTTCTTCTGGATTTCTTATCTTATATACTGGAACTATTTCTACTATTTTATTTTCATCTTTAAATTTAACTATATAATACTCTCTTGAACCTTTTATAACACTTATTTTAACTCTTTTATTCTTTAATTTAAAAAATCTTAAAATTTTTCTCATATTCTTTTTAATCTCTTCTTCGCTGTATTTTTTATCAAATCTTATAAATATATCAATATCCGTTGATTCCTTCTTTACTAAAGTATTCTTTGCAACACTTCCTCCAATAAAAGGTTCAGCAGAGATATCATTCTTCTTAATTCTATTCTTAATCTCATCAATTAATTCCTTTGAAAACTTTTTTATCTCTGAAATTTCTTTTTTATCTAATTTCAATTTTTTCAAACTCTCCCTAATGACTTCTTCTATTTTATTATTCTCTTTATTAATCATTATTACTCATTTGTTCTATTTTTCTTCTATTTTTTAATATAAGAAATTATTTAAACTTTCCATATATTATTTTTTTATGCCTCATCAATGCGTTCATTGTTCTAAAATATATCCAAATGCTTCTAAAGAATTATTAGAAGGTTGTTCATGTGGAAGTCGCTTCTTCTTTTTTATTTCTGATGAACATCTCTCAAAGATTAATGAGAATAAATCAGAAATTAATGATATTTTCAACCTATCTAAAAGTGAAAAAGAAAAGATTGAGAGAGATGCAAGGGAGTTTATTGGGATATATGAAGAAGAGATTCCTGTTATTCTTGATCTAGAATCAATTAATGTGATCTCTCCTGGTAAATTTGAAATTGATATCGTAAAATTGTTTAATAAGCAATTTCCTTTAATTTATAAACTTGAAAACGGAAAATATATCATTGACCTTGCTTCAACATTCAAAAATAAGTCTAATTAATTATCCGCTTATTATTTATTTCTTAAGAAAGAGTTCAATTTTTCTTGGATTTCTTTTTATTTCTTTTACAATGCTTGCTGGTCCAATTAAAGTCATTGAAGAAGTATCTCCAATAAGCACTCTTGCAAATTTATGAGTTATTCTTTTTGTTAAAGGCATATTAGTCTCGGTTCCAATCACTGCGAGTTCAATTCCTTTAAAATCTTTCACATGTCCAATCATTGCCATCGTGTCTTCAATGAGTCGAGTTTCTTCTTCTGCTTTTAGTCTTCCTTGTAATATGATTATTCGATTAGCTAATACAATTCCAAGTATCTTTTTTATTCTCTCGCTACTATCAAGTTCTCTTATCTCTGAGTATGGTATAAATTCAATAGTTAGTCCGTTTATTTTTTTAACCATTTTTAAATTATTTTACCAAGTTCATTGTAAAATTTATCCATGTTCTCCCCAGTTACTGCACTTATCCCTACAACCCTATATTCTGGAAAAGCATTTTCTATTTTCTTTACATCGGCTTTTTTTAAGTCGATTTTATTTGCAGCAATCAAAACAGGAATTTTTCTTGCAACCAAATTACCTAAAATAGTGATATTTACTTGAGAATAAGGGTTTTTTGTTGCATCTAAAACAACAACTACGGCTTCCATATCCTCTATCCATCTTATTGCTTCGATTACTCCCTGAGTAGCTTCCTTTGCTCTTGCTTGTGCTTGCTTCTTTTTCATTCCAAATTTAATGAAATCCTCGTAATCAATTCTTGTTGCAATCCCAGGAGTGTCAATTATTTTAAATGTCATTTTCTTTCCATTTATTTTTATTTCTACTTTTTCTTTAAATTGAACACTCCTAGTTTCGTGAGGAATATTACTCACTTTCCCTATTTCTTCTCCTAACCAATCTTTACATATTCTATTTGCTAAACTTGTTTTTCCAGCATTTGGTGGACCATAAAAACCAAGATTAATTTCTTTTTTTCTTTTAAATATAAAAGATACTCTCCGAATTAATTTTCTTAGAATTTCATTATTCATTTTATGTTAAATTTAAGTTTATATTTAAATTTTTTTATTAATCTTTTATATAGCTTGTACTGGTCCTTTTCTTTTTTCCATTTCTTTTTCCATTTTTTTATTTTCTACTGATTTGAATATAGGAATTTCCCACATACCTGTTCTCTCTCCATTCTCCTTTTTTAATGCATATTCAATTTGCTCTTTTTTCCATCCATTATCTGTAAGTTTTTTTATTATCTCTTTTTTATTCATCTTTTTTGTTTTTGCATTCCTAATAAAGAAAATTAAATTATATAAGTCATTTTGACTCTTAAATAAACTTTTTTCATAATTTCTTTTATACCATTCTTGTAAGAATATATACACTACAAAAGCTAAACCTAGTAATAGAGAGAAAAGAGGAATAAATATCTTCCAGAAGCTCTTTTTGTTTTTTTGTAATGGCAAGTTATCATTTTCTACTTTGATTTTACTTGATTCTGGTAAGATATATATTGGTATTTGTGTAGGTTCCACTCTATTCCTTATTGAGAAAAAGACCTCTTCTTTCGATTTTAACATTAATTCTTTTCCAAAACAAGTACTAGATTCTTTAAATCTATTATCAGTATTATCAATTAAATTGTTTGGGTTTATCTCAATAATCAAATAATATTTACCCTCCATTAATTCTTTTCTTGGAGTTAATTCAATTCTTACTTTACTAAATAAGTCTTCTTTTCTATCCTTATAATACACAGAAATAACCTCTATTTTCAATTTTCCTTCTACATTATCTAATATCCATGATAGTATTTTATTTTTGTACTCTTCTTTTAAATCTATATCATATCTTTCATCAAACATAATGTTAACTTTACTTAAATCAATTGCTTCATCCATACCTATAAAAGGAACATCGTACGACTCGCTTATTCCTATATCCTCCGGTATTTCAGTATCTTTAATCCTGTTGAATATTTCTATATAGGTAAGGTTATCTGCTACTCTATTATTTATCTCTCTTGAGTAATCAGCTATATAACCCTCAATGAGGCTTTTTAATATTTCAAAGTCGATTCTTTCTTTTATTATTTGTTGGTAATTTTGTTCAAATTTATTTATTTTCTCTTCAATTTTTTTCAGTTGCTTTGATTTTTGATCTAAAGTTTTGTTTATTTCATCTATTGGAGACTCAACAATTATCTCAAATTCTAGAGAACCAACATTATTTCCTGATTTAAATGCCTCAACTATCCCAGTATATCTGCCCATTGATGAAAAAGTGTGTACTATTCTATTCTCATTTGAATTTTTAATTCCTGAATTATCATTAAAATTCCATCTAAAAACTATATCACTTAAATTTATATTATTTAAAATCAAAGCAGTGAAGGTTGTTGGATTTAGAACAGGTACGACTGTAGGATAAACTCCCTTTATTTCAATCTCGCCTCTATCTCTTATTGTAATATTTTTTCTAAATACTTCATTCTCCCCAACATAGATTATATACTCTTTTCTTCCACTACCTATTGTTTTAAATTCCAGATTGTCCATTTTTATTACACTATAATTCGAATATATTTTAGCGGGCATCTTTTTAATATTGTAAAGTAAATCTGAAGTTACATCTGTT
>JAWAMY010000013.1:0-10730 GCA_038895635.1 Candidatus Pacearchaeota archaeon
ACCCCTGGCTTAGAAGGCCAGTGCTCTATCCAAACTGAGCTACGGATGCACTAAATTAGCTATCCAACATACTTTAAAAGTTTATTGAAAATAATAGGATATTTTATAAAGCCTATCTTTCTTCATAAATTATGGAAAAAATAACAATAGATGAAATAACCAACTTTTGCAAAAGAAAGGGGTTTGTATATCCATCAGCAGAGATATATGGAAGTCTTGCAGGATTTTGGGATTTTGGTCATTTGGGAGTTGAGCTAAAGAACAATATCAAAAGAGAATGGTGGAACTTTCATGTTATTCAAAGAGAAGATATCGTGGGTATTGATGGTAGTATAATCACTAATCCTAAAGTTTGGGAGGCTTCAGGTCACGTTAGCAATTTTGTTGATTTAGCAGTCATATGTAAAAAGTGTGGCTATAAAACAAAGCTTGATAAATCAGAAGTTGGTAAAAAAAATTGTCCAAGATGTAATGGACATTTTGATGTTAAAGGGGAGTTTAATCCAATGTTTACTACAAATGTTGGACCGATTAAGGAAGACTCGGTGGTTGCTTTTTTAAGACCTGAAACAGCGCAATTAATTTTTGCTAATTTTAAATTTGTATATGATAATGCAAGACTTAAATTGCCATTTGGAATTGCACAAATAGGTAAAGCATTTCGAAACGAGATAGCTCCTAGGGATTTTTTATTTAGGTGTAGAGAATTTGAACAAATGGAAATTGAATATTTTGTTAATCCTAATGAACCATTCCCATACTCTTTAGGGGAAAGTGAAATATTTGTTTATTCTGCAGAACTACAAGAGAAGAACGAGCCTCCTGTAAAAATGAAAATTAGAGAAGCATTTAAAATTGGTATAATTAAAACAGAGTGGCATGCTTATTGGTTAGAACAGGAATTCTTATGGTTTGTGGGTTTAGGTGCTAATAAAAATAATTTTAGAATAAGACAACATTTGAGCGATGAAAAATCTCACTATGCTCTTGATACTTGGGATTTAGAATATAACTTTCCATTTGGATGGCATGAACTTCAAGGAATGGCAAATAGAACTGACTTTGATTTAAAACAACATGAAATTTTTTCAAAGTCAGATTTAAAATTAATTGATCAAAATGGAGATAAATTTATACCTCATGTTATATGTGAGCCATCTCAAGGAGTTGAAAGGGCTTTTTTAGTTTTCATGTTTGATGCGTATCGATTTGATGAAGTAAGGAATAATGTTGTTTTATCTTTGCATCCTAAACTTGCTCCTGTTAAAGCTGCAGTTTTGCCAATTGTTAAGAAAGAAGAATATGAAGAAATTGCAAGACGAATTTTTACTAATCTAAAGAGAGAAAATTTAAATGTTGTGTATGATAGATCTGGGAGTATTGGAAGAAGGTATGCAAGAAATGATGAGATTGGTACTCCTGTTTGTATTACTATTGATGAAGATTCAAAAAATAGTGGACGGGTTACATTAAGAGATAGAGATACAACCGATCAATTCTTAGTTAAGATAGAAGATGTTGTTGATGCTGTTAAAAAATTATGTAACGGAATTAAACTCAATAATATTGGAGAAAAAATAAACACAAGAAAAAAATAAACATTTAATTTTTAACTAATCTAAGAGATTAGTAATAAAATCTTTATTTCTTTTTCTTTGCAGCTGTTTTCTTCTTTTTCTTTGCAGCCATTCTAATCTTCCTCCTAACTCTGTTTTATTAGAATAAATCTTATTTATTATGTGTCACTTCTTTATAAACTTATCGAGTTTTTTGATAGACCGATCATTTTTTATTTTTTTCGACGAATTTTTATTTAATCATCTCTCTATCAATTATTTTATTTTGGACTTGCCGAGAATCGAACTCGGATCTCTTGACTGCCAGCCAAGTGTTTTTCCATTAAACTACAAGCCCGACAGATTTATAAAAAATTAAATTATTATAAGTTTATGGATGATTGTATCTTTTGTAAAATAGCTAAGAAGGAGATTAAATCAGAATTTATTTATGAATCGGATAATTTTTTTGTGATAAATGATATAAAACCAAAATCTCCTGGACATTGTTTAATAATCTCTAAAAAACATTTTGTTAATTTATTAGACTTACCTGCTTCTTTTGGTATTGAATTAATGGATGTGGTAAAGGTTGTAGCAGAAAAAAGACTTAAAGAAGGTGCAGAAGGTTTTAATTTGATGATTAATAATTTTCCTGCAGCAGGCCAAGTAGTAATGCATTCTCATATTCATTTAATCCCAAGAAAGAGTGAAGATAATTTAGTTTTGATTAACTAGGGCCTCTTTTTTGTTTATGATAGTTTTTTAAACCTTTACTAATTGGTTTTCTTATGCCTGCATAGCTTAGTGGTAGAGCGCTGCTCTCATAAGGCAGAGGTCCCGAGTTCGACTCTCGGTGCAGGCATATATTTTTAAATTTGAGATTCATTTTGTTTTAATGTTGGCTGCTTTGACTGAATTTTCAATTCTAGAATCTTTATCTTCCTTCCCCTCAAACTTTGATAATAGTTTAAGATTGCTTATTAGTACTATTCAGATTATAGGAGGGATATTGGGAATCTATGCATTATTACTACTATTTAATATTATTTTAAGCATAAAAAGAGAGAAAAAAATAAATAGAATTCTATCTATCCTTGAAGAAATAAATAATAAATTAAGCAAATTAGGTAAGATATAAATTTATTTGCTTAAGGCAATGTCGATTATCGAGATGTTTATCTTCTTTCCCTCTTTTCCTTCAAATTGTTCTGTGCTTATTGATATCTCGTTTTTCAAATCACTTTTTGTTTTTTCTTTATAATTTTTCTTTACTACTTCAGCTATATCCACTGCCTTAGAAATAAATTTCCCTCTTGCTTTTACTCTTATTTCTTTGTTGTTACTCTCACCTAATTGCATTAAACAAGCAGTTACGTACTTCATTATAGGTTTGTTACCTACGAAGATTTCATTTGTTTTTGCTTTTTCGTTTTCTTTTGTTTTATTGTCCTCGCTCATTTTTTACCTCTTTATTTGCAGTTTCTTTTAGGTTTTTTGTTAAAGGAGAATGACTTCTTGGTTTTGGAATTGAACCAGCTTTTTTTAGTCTAACGATGTAACCTGCTATTCTATTTCTTGTTCCCTTATCTGGAAAATCATATTGAGATAATATTCTTTTATTTTTCTCAAAGTCTGTTGATAATTCAGGTTCAAGATTTATTAAGTTTCTAGCAGTTCTTTTTATCATTGCTGATTTGATTCTTCCCATTTTTTTAAAGAAATAAAAGACCATTTTTAAACTTTCCTATATCTTGGTATTACTTAAATATTAAGTAATATTTAAAAGCAGAAATCATTTATTGGTTTATGGAAGATTTTAACTATTTTAAATATCGTTGGTTTTACACTTCTTCTGACAAATTGGTTATTGGAGGAAAGAATGCAGAGCAAAATGAAGAAGTATTAAAGAGAGTTATAGAGTCTGGTAAAAAATTAATTGTTATGCATACTCGCTCTCCAGGAAGCCCATTTTCAATCATTCTTTCTGAAAAGTATACTGCTTCTGATTTAGAAGAATCTGCAATATTTACAGCTTGCTTCTCTCGGGCTTGGAGAGAAGGAAAGAGAAGGGAGATTGTCGATATTTTTTCTTCTAAACAATTAATTAAAGAGATTAAAATGAAAAAAGGAACTTTTGGAGTTATGGGCAAAATTAGAAGTAAAGGTGTTTATCTTAAACTTTACCTTACATTTCAAAAGGATAAATTTCGAGCAGTTCCCCAGAAGATAAATGAAGCAATTTCAATAGTTCCTGGGAATATAAAGAAAAACGAATTTTCAGAGCTAATATCAAAAAAATTTAATATTAAAAAAGAGGAAGTTCTTAATGCTCTGCCTTCTGGAGGTTTTTCAATATGCCAAGACCACTAGCTACTTTTCAAGTTGGAAAGTCTGGAGTGTCTGAAAATTTAATTAATTCTATTAAACTTAATTTTAAAAATTCATTAAATGTTAGGGTTGTTTTTCTTAAGAGTTTTTCAAGAGATAAAGATAAGATAAGAAGTGCTGCTGAAGAAATAGTCTCTTATCTTGGAAGTAACTATACTTTTAAAATAGTAGGTTTTACTATTTTTATAAAGAAGTGGAGAAAAAGTAAAAGTTTAAAAGCATAAATTTATAAAGGTAGTAGTAAATATAATTTTGACTTTACAGCTTACGCTGTTCTATTGCCGTAAGGCAAGGTCAATTTGATAAGGAGTTTATATGGGAGTTTATGATTTGAAGCCTAATGAATTTAACTTAAAGTTAGCTGAGGAGCTAAAGAAATTTCCTGAGTTTGTTGCTCCAGATTGGGTTTTTTATGTTAAATCTTCCTGTTCAAGAGAGAGGCCAATAGCTGAGGAAGATTTTTGGTATAAAAGGGCAGCAAGTATTTTAAGACAGATTTATATTCGTGGAAATGTCGGAGTTAATAGGTTAAGAACAAGATATGGAGGACGTAAAGATAGAGGTTCAAGGCCTCCAGAATTTAGGAAGGGAGGAGGAAAAATAATAAGAGTCATTCTTCAGCAAGCAGAAAAAGCAGGCTTAGTAGAGAAAAGTTTAGATAAAAGATTAGGTAGACGATTAACTCTAAAAGGCAGAAAATTATTGGAGGAAATAAAATGAATTCGAAGGATTTTTGTTCCTATTTTTTATGTAAAGGAGAAGATGCAAGAAGACTCCTATATCAGATAATTAACAATTCTCTTTTATCTGGTTTTTATGATGTAAATTATACAGTTAATGTAAAAGAAAATTTCGATGAATCTTTCAAATTGGTTTGCACTGAGAAAGAGATAAGTAAAGTATATCATTTTGAGAGCGGTTCTGATATATCTACTGTTCTAATAGAAGGAGAGGATTATATTTTTGATAATGCAAATCAATTAAGAAAGAGTAAAGCTAAAGTTTTCATTTTTTCAAGAGATGAGGGTGTTAGAAATCGTGTGAAATTAAGTTTAGAGAGTTTAGCTAATATTCATTTAACTTCAATTGAAGATTTGAATAGAGGAGAAAAGGATTAAAATGGTTGAAGCAAAAAGACAAAGGCAAAAGAAAGTCAAGCTTGTTAAAGCTGGAAGAAGGACTAATTGGGCTCCTTTTTGGGTAATTGTAAGAAAGTTTGGAGTTGGGAAGAGAATTCATCCTTCTGCTATTACGCGCGTAAGAAGAAGTTGGAGAATTAGAAAATTAAAGATTAAACCAAGGAGAATAAGGAAAAAGCATTTAGGATAAAATGTCAGATACTAAGAAGGATATTGTTGAAAGAGAATATATTATTAATCTTCGTAGAGATATTCTTAAGGCACCAAAATATAAAAGGACCCCAAAAGCTGTAAAAGCAATAAAGAAATTTGTTGTTAGGCATATGAAAGTTGAAGATAGAGATGAGAGCAAGGTAAGGATAGATAAATGGCTAAATAATGAATTATGGTTTAGAGGAATTCAAAATCCGCCTACTAAAATAAAGATAAAAGTTAAAAAAGAAGGTGGAGTTTGCTTTGTAAGTCTTGCCGAAATTCCCGAAGCATTAAAATACAAAATAGAAAGAGTGAATAGACAGAAAGAATTAGCAGATAAACTAAAGAAAAAGAAGGAAGAAGAGAAGAAGATTAGTGAGGATAATAATCTATCAAGTTCGAAAAATCAACCTTCTAAACCAGGAAATATAGAGGAGAAAGAGAAGGAATTAGCAGCTGAACAGCTTTCTGCTGAGATATCTAAAGAGAATGCAAAAGCAGTTAAACACGTAGAAAAAATAAAACCTATGAAAAGCAAGAGAGGATTAACAAAAGAACTTCCTAAGAAAGTTGTTTCTTAATTTTTTAGAATAGACCTATAATGTTATCTTTTTATATAGGTATTTTATTCTATATTCTACTTTTGTATCTTCGTCTGTTATATTTTTATACTTTTGAGCAATTGATATTCCAAACCTTTCATAATCTTTCTCATATATTCTTATTATTCTGTTTGGTGCATATATCATAATTCCTGGAATGTCCTTGCTAAATCTTTTAGAATTATTATACTTTATTCCTAGGATCACATTAGGTAAACTATCTATTACTTCTAAGTTTTCTTTTTTGCTAAGAGCATTCGCTATTTCTTTGAAGATTATGTATCTGTCTATATCCGTAGGCGATAATGATATCTCTTCATTTGTTATTATCTTATTCTCTATTCCACTCAATTTTTTTTGTTCCATTTTTAAGTTTGAAATTAATTTTTATATTATACTGGTTTTTAAATCTTTCGGTTATTATTTTTTACTTATAAGGAGAGAAGTCTATTAAAAAGACTTTTAAACTTTTATTCTTATATTTAATTATGTGGTTGCTATTAATTATTGTGGTAGGTGCTTTATTGGCACTTATGTTTTTTGTCTCTAGAGCTCGACATACTAAGCATAAACTTCTATGGATATTGATAATATTGATTTTCATTTTTCTATATATTGGGTTTGTTATCAATATTTATGGTAAGAATATCAATTATAATTCTCCTGAAGGTATAAAGACAGTAGTGAAGCTTTATTTTGCATGGTTTTCACATCTTTTTAATAATGCTAAAATTATAACTACTAATGCAATTAAGATGGATTGGAAGGGCAATGTTAGCGGTTTAAATAATTCTTCATAACTTGTTTATTTTATTGGATTTTTAGTTTATTTATGAGCGTGAAAAAATTATTATATTCCTCTTATTTCATATTATGACGCCTCGATAGCTCAGTTCTGGTAGAGCGCGTCCATGGTAAGGACGAGGTCCCGAGTTCGACTCTCGGTCGAGGCTTAAATTTATAAAATTTGTTTTCAATAATTAGAAAATGGTTAAAGTAAGTAGTAATTCAAATAAGAAGGAGACTACTTCTCTTAAAACAAAAAATAAATGTGAAGATTCTTGCAATTGCAGTTCTATTACTTTTAGTAAAGATATACGTGAAGAGGATCTAAAGGATCTTTATATTAAATTACAAAAGAAATATCAGTTACCTTCTTATGAAGAATTAAATGAATACTTTGAAATATCTAAAAGTGAATTTGATAGAGATACATTAATTCGAGATATTAGAAAATCAATAACTTCGAAGATTTTCTCAGCAATTACTTTTGTGGAATTATTATTAAATCCATCTAATGCTAGTATGTTTTATATGTTTCTTGTTAAAGGAATCGGTCCAAGTGAAAAAGAAATCTTGAATAAAGTATTTAATAAGCTTGGAGAGATTCAGATAGAGTCTTTTTATTTGGAATTAGATTATAATGAGGAGAAGGAAGCAGAATTTGTGAAGAATACTTTTGTAGAGTGGAAATCAATTATTTTTGACTTAACTAAAGTAATTGATGTTTTGAAATTGAACTGGAAGAAAGATGGGATGAAGAAATCTAGAAGTTATTTTGGTTAGTTTATCTCGCTAAACTTTTAATTATATCTTCGATGTTGATTTCAAGAGATGAGACAGGCATCTTTATCTTAAATCTTTCAAGAATTTCTGGATTTATTTCTCCAAAATGTCCTATAGACTTGTTATTAAACTTTATTTCAGCATATCTCCCATCTATGAAATAAGAATTTTCGTTTTCTGGAAGAGTTATCTCTACTTTTATGTTTAACATTCTGATAATATAATCTATAATCTGTTTTAATTTTGTAAAATCATTAGGTGAGAGTGCAATTGATAAATGTTCTTCTTCAACTATTTCTTCTTTTGATTTAAAGAATATTTTTCCTATCTCGAATATTTTATGAGGATATTCAACATCAACGTTTTCAGCTAGTATCTTAAGTGCATAATGAGTTAAGTCTCTTCTTAATATGTTGAACTCTGTTTTTGATTTCTCTACTTCAATTATATCTCTATATTGTCTTCCTATCTTATCTATTTGAAATTCCTTTGTTGTTAAATGATAGTTTGATATTTCTTGGAATTCAAGCCCGATTAGTAGATCAGCTATTTTATTTTTTATTAATTCTCTTTTATCACTTTCTCCTATTGTGGATATTTGTGGAATTTTTGCTTCAAATTTGTTGTATCCATAAGCAATTGCAATTTCTTCGATTAAGTCAACTTCATGTAAGATGTCTGTTCTCCAAGGGGGGCTTTCAACAACTCCTTCTTTTAATGTATGCCCCATTCTTTTAAGAAGTTTTTTTGCTTCTTGTTTTTTTATCTCGATTCCTAGAAGAGAATTCGCGTTTTTATAATTGAACTTTGTTTTAATCGGTTTCAAATTAATTTTATCCTTTTTGTTCTCATAGATAATGTCAACAGAAAAAATCTCTCCTCCACAATTCGCTAAATCTATGCAAGCCATTAAAATTACTTTTTTTAGTATTTCTTTGTCTGTCCCAGATGCCTCAATTAAAACATTTTTTGTACTCTGGTCTATTCTTCCAAGTTCTTCTGAATTAATTATAGGCGGCAAACTTAATATCTGATTATTTGAATCAATGTATATAGGGAATTGATTAAAGTTTTTAATTAGATGGCCGTATTCTACTCCGCATGGGTGTCTTTCTAGTATCTCAATAGAATTCATCTTTTCATGAAATTCTAATGGTTGGAATATTATTTCTTTTGGAGATTTTGCAGTGTAATGAATTGGAAATTTTATCTTATCTAAAATATAATAACCCATTGCTACCTTTTTTCTATTTCTACCAATTGTGGAATGAATTTTTTCTTGAAATTGCATTATTTCTTTTATTCTTTCATCTGTAAAAGAAACATTTTTTACTATTGCAGCCATACAGAAAGGCCTTACTTTATTGACACTTTTGTCAACTATTACTTTTTGTTTTGAATCTTTCAATTGATAATCTGGATGTTTCTTTGAATCATTAAATAGTAGAAAGGCACATTTCCAATTCTCATAACTTAATAAATCAGGGCGATTTGGAAATATTTCAATATTTATCTCTTCTTCGTTTATAGAATCAATTGGAGTTCCAAATAAAGCGATTTTCTCTTCTAATTCTTCATTGATAGTCCCTATTTCTTTTTCAAATTTATCTTTCTTAATAGTTAAGACTGCCATTTATTTTATCCATAATCTTTTATTTCTTAATGATTTTAAGTTATTGCTGTAAAGCTCTCTTAAGTCTTTAATCTCATAATAATCCATTAACATTCTATCAAATCCAGGCCCCCATGCAAGTACAGGTACTCTTTCTCCAAGTAATGGAATTGTTACTTCTGGTCTAAAAATTCCTGCTCCTCCAAGTTCTAACCATACTCTTCTTTCAGAATGGAATACTTCAATTTCTACACTTGGTTCTGTATATGGGAAGTAACTTGGTCTAAATCGTATTTTATCAAATCCCATCTTCTTGAAAAATTCTTTTAAATAACCTAATAAGTGAGAGAAGTTTGCATTTTTATCTACAACAATTCCTTCTGTTTGATTAAACTCAAATCCATGTTTCCAGTCAAGAGTTTCATTTCTAAAACATTTTCCTATTGCAAAAAATTTTTGAGGTAGCTTTAAATTTAATGATTTTATTCTTGCAAGAGTTTGAGCTGAGATACAGGTTGTATGTGTTCTTAATAACATCTTTTTACTTAGCTCCTCGTCCCATTTGTAGTTCCAACCAACACTATTATCAACTCCTTTTTCATGTGAACTTTTTACTCTTTCCACAATATCTCTCTCAATAAACTTCTCCTTCTCATTTATGAAGAAAGTATCTTGCATTTCTCTTACTGGATGGTCTTGAGCTGTAAATAGAGCATCAAAATTCCAAAATGAGCTTACTACTAAATTTCCAGTCATTTCCTTGAATCCCATTTCAGTCCATACTCTTCTTGCATACTCTATTGTTTGATTGACGAAATGTCTCTTTCCTCCATGTATTTCTGGAACTTTTGATATAACATCATATCTTCTAAATTTTTTCCCTTTCCAAGATTTTGATGCGATAATTTCTGGAGTTAAGTGTTCTATTAGGTCTTCCTTTAATTTTGGTAATTCACTTAAAACTAATTCACCAATATCTGTTATCTCAAAGTTAACTGTTTGAACTTCTCTTATTTTTATTATCTGTTTCCTTGGTTTTAATGAATTAACTGCGAATTTTTGTTCAGGAGTTAATTTTTCTAATTCTAGTGGTAAATTCTCAATAAGAATTTCTTCTAGAAATTTTTTTTCTGTTTCTTTTTCATTAGCTATTAAAATTATTTCATTTTCTTTTATTTCTATTAGTGCTTTCTTTTTTAAAGAACCTAATGCTACTTTAAACTCTTCTTCGGATAATTTTGATATATATTTTGCTTTATCTAGAGAAAGAGAATTACTTTTAGAATCTTTATTTTCTGATAGGATCTTTAGAAGTCTTCTTTCTGGTAGTAATTCTTTTAGATAAATCTCTCCGTTTTTATCAAGATTCACTACTTGCTTTTTTCCTAATTTAAGTTTAATTATCTTCTTTGAATTTAAGAATTCTAGAGCTCTTAAAACTGCTACTCTTTCTAACCCGCTTTTTTTTATAATCTCTTCAAAAGAATTGTTTTTTAATAGTGGAGCAACTTTCTTTTCAATAGGTGATAGTGATTCAACTGTCTCTTTTACGTTCATTAAGAAAGATGTTTATGATTATTAATAAACTTTTTTACTTATCTTTTAAACTTTTAAAGAACAATCTTTATATATAATTATAAGTTTACTTATTAATTGTATATAATATGGA
>JAWAMY010000014.1:0-10700 GCA_038895635.1 Candidatus Pacearchaeota archaeon
ATAGAAAACTGCGGAAAGAATCTTCCTAAAGAGATTACTTTTGAACTATTTAACCTTCCTAAAGGAATAGAGATAAAAGAACCTTTATTTACAGTAATTCCAAAATTAAATTATGCAAACAGCGAGAGGTTTCTTCTCTATCACATTAGAGTTAAAGAAAATGCAATTCCTGGAGAATACGTGATAAAAACAAAACTTAGTTACGGAAATGAATATGCAAAAACTATCAAAGAAGGAGAGATAGTATTTGGAGTAAAAGGAGATAAATCAGAATTAAATATTGCATCTGTAAAACTAAATCCAGTTATTCCATACAGAAACGATAAAGTTGAATTAACAATTAGAATTGAAAATACAGGAAAAGGCACTGCTAAGTCAATAAAAGTTTATGCTAACCATAATTTCAAAGGAACAAAAGAATCTTTCATAGGATCACTTAGATCAAATGAAGATGGTCCTGCAATGTTCACCTTCATTGCAGATAAAGAAGGAGAATTCAAAATTCCTATAGAAATAAGCTATAAAGATGATTTTGGAGAAAACAGGATAGACACAGCAATAACCCTATCTATATTAGAAAGAGAGATGAACAAAGCAGCTATAGTCGGTATTACTTTAACTTTAGTTGCATTTATATTCTTAATTTTAAAATTTATATCAATGAAAAAATCAAAAGACAGAATAATACATCAACTATTGAAGAATCCAGAGAGTAACATAAAGAGCAAAGAAAAATAAAATGCTTAAAGAACTTAAAGTTGGATTTCTTTGTGCGAATAGTTTTATAAAAAGAGGTAACAAAAAAACATCTTTCTTTATTATTTTAGTTTTAGGACTAATTTTTATGAATTTAATATTTTTGCCTGCTTTAGTTAAGGGAATGATGTCTTTTTTCATTGGATTTGTTCAAGATTACGCGTATGGTGACATCGTAATTGAACCTGCAGAAGGTAATCGGTATATTGAGAATGTGGACAATCTTCTACAAAAAGTAAGAAACATTAATGGAGTAAAAGAAGCAACTAAAAGAATCATGATAGGAGGATCAATAAAATATAAAGAAAAGATAATTGGAGTTAACATTATTGGTTTAATCCCATCAAATGAGGAGATAGTATCAAAATACCCATACATTGTATCTGAAGGAGAATTTTTAGGAGAATCATCAAAAGATGAAATAATGATAGGTTCAATAATTGCAGGAAAAAGTTCTGCATCTCAGATATATGATAGCTTTGAAAATCTTAATATCGGTTCAATTGTCAGTATAACCTACAATAACGGAGTAGAGAAGAATTACAAAGTAAAAGGCATTCATGAAAGCTCTGCTGAAATAACTGATTTAAATGTTTTAGTACATTATAAAGAATTGGAGAGTATACTTGGAGAAGAGATTAAGAACAAAGCTTCTGTAATTATAATAAGAATTCAAAACCCAGGAGAAGAATACGAAATCAAAAAGAAAATAATTGAATCAGGAGTAAAAGAAAAAGTCTTTACTTGGCAAGAAAAATCTGAAGTGATAATAAAACAAGCTATTCAGAGTATGGGTTCTTTTGGAATAATGTCAAAAGTAATAAGTTTAATAATTGGAGCGTCATTAATATTCATAATTATTTATATAAACACCTTGAATAGAAAAAAAGAAATTGGAATCCTTAGAGCAATAGGAATTAGTTCTAAAACTATAATCATTTCTTATATATTAATTAGTAGTTTTTATGTAATTATAGGAATAGCATTAGGCCTATCCATGTTTATAATTCTCTCAATCTACCTACAAAATAACCCGATTGTGTTGTATGAAACAATAAAAATCTACCCAATAATAAATTATTTTGATTTGATAGCCAATGGAATAATAATGATAATCATAGGATTAATTGCTGGATTTATACCTGCATGGTTAGTAACAAAACAAGACATCTTAAAATCAATTTGGGGAACATGATAAGGGTAAAGAATTTAAAAAGACACTATAAAAATAATGAAGTAATTGTTAAAGCTTTAAACGGAGTATCATTTAACATTAATCTTGGAGAATTTGTTGCTATTATGGGTCCAAGTGGTAGTGGAAAAACAACACTATTAAGAATTCTAGGATTAATCGACAGACCTTCTGAAGGTAGCTATGAGATAAACAAATTAGAGTTAAGTAAAATCCCAGAAGAAGAAAGAACGTATTATAGATTAACTGAATTAGGATATGTATTTCAAGATTATGCTCTAATTAATGAAATGACTGCACTTGAAAATGTTATGACTGTATCTTTAATGCAAGGAAAACCAAAGAGAGAATCGATTTTTTTAGGAATAGAAGCTTTAAAGAAAGTTGGACTTGATAACAAAAGAAATAATTTACCAAATGAACTTTCAGGAGGAGAAAAACAAAGAGTAGCAGTTGCAAGAGCAATTGCAAACAATCCAAGAATTTTATTTGCAGACGAACCTTGTGCAAATCTCGATACAAAGACATCAGAAAGCGTTCTTGAAGTACTAAAAGAACTAAATAGAAAATACAATCAAACAATAGTGATGGTCACTCATGAAGAATGGCACATAAAGTATGTTTCAAGAGTAATAATACTTAGAGATGGATTAATAGTTACAGATAAGAATATTTAATTCAAATCAATATTACCTAAAACTGCTTCCTTTGCCATTTTAGTATCTAATCCAAGGCACAAAAGCAGAGAAAATATATTTCTTTCATCATTGTCCTTTAGATTAATTAGAACTACCTTATTCCTATATTTATTACAGAGTCGAATATTTTGAATCAATCTTGATAGGTAAGTTACATTTTGCCAGTAATTCTTTAAAGTATTTAAATTAATACCAATAGAGACTTCATTCTTCTTAGCCAATCTGCACAAGACTGAATTAAGGCCTGAATCTCTCCATTTAACTGGTTCTATTTTATTCAAATCATTAGCAAGCTCTAAATCAAAAATGCAATTAACTTTTTTATTTTCAACTATCTTTCTATTAAATTCGTTATCTCTTGCCTTTACAATTATAAATTTATTCTCTTTAAACGCATTATCAATCATTATTTTTGCTTTACTTTTACTTTCTGTATCAATAAAAACTACATTCATAAAATACCAAAAACAACGAAGTTTATAAAACTTAAATCTTGAAAATTATCAAAAAAATAAGTAAAATAGAAATTAAAACTTAAGAATAAATTAACAATTAACCATAAATGATAGTTCCATGAAATGGTTTATTATTTAAAATTGAATCAAGATTTCTAATTTCAGTTCCAATAATATACGTTTTAATTTTATTTTTCATAATTATTCTTGCTGCAGTTTGATCTAAGACAAAATGTTGTCCTGGTTTAAACTCAATTTTTGAAGCCATTTTATAAAATTCTTTCCAAGAAATAGATGGAATGAATTTAGCATCCTTATGTTCTTTTGGATTTTTATCATGCAGTCCTTGAACATTAGTAATATTAACAAATTCTGAATTAATATATGAAGCAATTTGTGATGCAGTAGAATCAGATGTTTGTTTTGGGTGATACTCTAAAGCTCCACAAAATACGACTCTTTTTCTTTTTAACATCCTTCCTATTTCTTCAAGTTTATGGGGAATTCCGTCATAATTCTCGTCCCCAAAATAATAACTCATAAATCTCGCATTTGTTCTTGTTACAGAAATGCCTATATAACTTTGCAATTTTTCAATAGCTTTTATTTTTCTTAATCCTTCAATATAAGTTCTAGCGACAACTCCTCCACCACAAACTACAACAAATCTCCAGTTTTTTGTATTCTTCAAGATAACTCTTTTAAAATCATCTAAGAATTTCACATTTATTTGACCATTATTAAAAATCTGACTTCCTCCTAAACTTATCACCATCTTTTTCATAAAATTAAGAATAGTTTTAGTTATTTAAATATATTGAAAACTAAATAAAAACTTTATAAATAGAAGTAGCCTATTAATAAAATGAAAAAAGAGCCTACTAAAAGTAAAAAGATTATTGCTAAAAAAAAGAATATTCCTGTAAATCCAACTAAAAGATGTCAAACAGGGATATTTGGATTTGATGAACTTGTTCAGGGTGGTTTTCCTAGAGAAAGTTCAATACTAATTTGTGGAGGCCCTGGATGCGGTAAAACTATTTTCTGTATGGAGTTTTTAATTAATGGATGGCAAAAGTTTAATGAAAAAGGCCTTTATGTTAGTTTTGAACAAAAAAAAGAGGCTTTATTTAATCAAGCAAACCAATTTAGATGGGATTTAAAAAATTTAGACCTTCAAGGTAATGTAAAAGTTATGAGTATTCCAATTAATAAGATTGATAAAAAATCAATAGAAGAGATTAAGGAATATGTAAAAAATAACAAAGTGGAGAGATTAGTCATTGATTCTCTTTCCACACTAATTATAAATGCTCCAATTTACACATTAAATTCCGAATTGTCAATAAAAGATGTTATAGGAGAAAATGTAATATTCTCTCCACCAATTATCGGAGATTATATCATAAAGAGATTTTTGTATAACTTTATAAATGAAATAAGTGAACTAAGAACAACAAATCTTTTGATTAGCGAAGCTGATCCAAGCGGGCAATATATTAGCAGAGATACACTAAGCGAATTTGCTTGTGATGGAGTTATAGTTATCACCTTTGAAAGTTTAGGAGGAGAATTCTCTCGTTCATTAATTGTAAGAAAGATGCGTCAAACAAAAAACGACGAGGACATTCACCCTCTCGAAATATCCAAGGAAGGAATAAAAGTGCACAAGATAGGATAATAAAGAATTGATTAAGATTTAGATTTGATATTAGTCTTCTTCTTAGTTTTCTCAATCCTATCTAAAGATTTGTTTTCCTTAAAATAATTAAAGGACCACTCACAAAAAGGAGAACCTTTGCATACACATTGGGTTTCGATCCCTCGCGCTCCCGTAATCTCTAATTCGTTAGAAGCATGAGCAGTATAAACTCCAAGATAATAATTACAAACCATGGAATCATTTCCAAATAGTTCTTTTGAATACAATAATACTGGATGATTAGATACATGCACCAAAATTCTCTTCTCCTTAGGATTATAATCAATAAAATTACAATTTCCAAACCCTATCATCTCCATAAATAACTGCAATGTCCTTGCTCTATATGGAAATATCTTATTTTTAAACAACATATTTTCCTTCATCTCTTTTGCTGCATCTTCCCCTGCTTGATAACCCAAATCGTATAAATAAGTTTTAAAATTATTATCTTTACTACTACTAGCGGCTTTTCCAATCTCTTGAAACAAAAAAGCTAGAGATTTAGAAGAGAGTGCTGAATACTTAATATTCTTAAAGAGATTTATCCCATCATCCTCAATAATAAAAGTTTTCTTAATGATTAAGTTCCTTAAAAAATCACTAAATATCCCTTGTACCATTTTGATATAAAAATTCACATACATTATCTCCCTTTGTAATGCATTTTATCTCCTTAAACTTTAATTTAGTTAAATTCATTTGTTGTGATAAAATGGCTGAATAAAGTCCGCAATAAAAATTACATATCTTAGATTTGTGGCCATACATTTTTTTAGAGTGGAGTATTGATGGATTATTTGCTAAAGTGACTCTTAATTCGTCTTTTTCACTTTTAAGAATTTTCAATTTTCCTTGACCTGTCATCTCCATAATGAATAATATTGAATTTAACCTTTGGGGTAAATATTTATTTAATTTGGACAATACTTTTAATAGCTCTTCATAATGAATTATTCCTGTCTGATAACCAAGATTGAAAAGAAAATTCACTCCAAAATCTTCTCCGATCTTCTGCAAATTTAGAGCGAAAGCCCTAGAGGGATACATAGTATAATCTATCTTTTTAAATAAGATTATCCTACCAGATTTTATAGTAAATAAATCTTTAGAGATTATTTCTTTGAATGTATCTTTCATATTAAATTATGTAAGAATTTGAAATATATAAAATTACCTAATATTTAATTAAGATAGTATGCCTTCTCTTTTTAAAAAGTTAAGAATATCGTCAGGGTAATGTCTATATTTTGCTGCAATCCTTGCTAAAGGAGACCTCACATGCTCTAAGTGCACTACATCATCCAATACCATAATCATAGGAATTACAGAACCATACTCTGGATGAATAAATTCTTCTTTATACTTTCTATAACCAATATGTTCATAAAATTTATCAAGTGGAGGGTTAACATTAATAAAATCCAACATCACATCATTCTTCTTTCCAAACTCATATATCTCTGTAACAAATTGAAGAGTAAGAAAGCCTCTTCTAAACCTACTGTCAATCATAAATTTTGAGGTTGTTGTAATATAATCATAAAAAGGAGCAAATCGTTCTAATTGATATTCTTTTTCAAACTCTATATGACCATCTCTTTTAAAATTAACCCTAGCAGTACCAATAACTTCGTCTAAAAAAGAAGCGTAAAATAAGCTTGATTTAAAATTATCAAACTCATCAGTAACTATCTTTCGTTGATGGTCTGCATGTGTAGGCCTCTTCATTTCTTCAACATACACCTTATATCTAAAACGATATACTTTTTCTCTTTCTTCGTTTGTCTTAGCCAACATTATTTTAAATCTTGAGGGACTCATTTTGATTAATCCTCCATACTAGATCAGAAGCATAATTATAATTACCTGAATAAAATTCTCTACGAACGCGATTAGAAAAATAGTTTGGATCTTCTTTTAATCTTAAAGACATAATAAAGTGTTCATCTGCTAGAAATAATCCTATAGAATTGTTTTTCAATAATTTCATAAGTCTCTCTGTTTCTTTTGAAAATTTCCTAAATGATTTTCCTCCTACCTTATATGGTAACGGTGTCCAAAAACGTGGAGGGAATATATTTTTTATCTTATAATCCATAACAAGTGATTCATAATCACTAATAGGTAATTTCAATTCAAAACCATATTTAGAAGGTTCTTTAGCCCACAGAGTATTTGGATATATCCCTGGAAAATATACCAAAACAGAATCTGGACTAGTTCTGCTTATAAATTCTAGAGTTTCTTTAGTAGTTGATTCAGTTTCAAAAGGAGAAGGATATATTAAACTAAATGAGATATATATCCCGGACCTCTTTGCTCTTTTTATAATGTCTTGAGCTAGAGGTAAGTTTAATTTCTTCTCAAAAGTAGATCTTAATATGGATGGGCTTCCACTTTCTATACCATAAAATATTGCTCTCAAACCTGCTTTATATAATAAGTCAAAGTCAGTATTCCTCATCGTGTTTATATATCCAAAAGCAGAATATATTACATTTAAATTCCTATTCAAAATTTCTTCTGCTATCTTTTCCTGCAATCTTCCAGGAGTCATCTGACCGCCAAGCCTAAACAAAGAAGAATTAAATTTATTATATAATATCTCAATCTCATCAACTGTTCTTTTTGCAGATTTTGCTCTATAACGATTATCTTCACGAGCGCTCTGTGGACAAAAAGGACATGAATTAACACATCCTCTACTCTCATCAACAACAAAAAAATTCATTTTTTGATTTCCAATCATAGATGGATAAATTTCAGGATCATAAATAGGCATTGGTAATGAATTCAAATCGGTAATTTTTTCTAAAGGAGTCATCTGCATCCTTGAGTCTTTATAAAATAACAAATTTGGAATTGACTCCAAATTCCTCTTACCTATAGAGTATTCAGCTAAACCCAAGATAGTAATCTCTCCCTCATCATAACATAAAGCATCCAAAGGAATTCTATCAAAAATCCTACCTTTAAACAAATACGCATGGGGGCCTCCTCCAAAAATTTTCACATTGGGGTGATCTTTCCTTAGTTTATTTACAATAGTGGCAGTGCCTGAAAATCCATCACCTCCCCATAATTTAAAACCTACAAAATCAGCTTTTTCTATAGAAACAATATCAGAAAGCTCTTGTGCTAGTTTACTTACCTCTCGATCTTGATGGACCTGTAACTTTCTATCTATTCTCTCTAATTTAAAGAAAGAATATAATTTTGACAATGGATTTTTACTCATAAAAGAATCATAACACTTCTCGAGCTCTGGTGTAACTTCTGCTGGAATTAATCTCCTTATAGTATCAATCGTTCCATAATCAATTATTTTCACATCATGACCATTATTAATCAAAGAACCAGCTAAACTTGCAAGTCCGTTATCTGGCATCAAACTGCTCGGAGTATATGGATAACCTGCATAGCTTACTAAGATTCCCTTAGCCATAAATATACTTTAGCATATCCTCATTTTAAACTTTTCTATTGTAATCACTTAATAATAACATAAACCATCCTTCCAAAAGATACAAAAATTAACCTTATAAACCTCAAAAGCATGATATAACTATATAAAAGAGTAAGATGTTATCTCCTTTCCTTCAAAAGCTACTATTTGTAAAACAGTTTAAGATTAATGAAGGAGAGATTAATCTACTAGGTAACAGACTAGTAATGTTAAATGCTTCAAATATTCTTGTTCTTCAAGAAATAGACAAAACAAAAATGTATTCAGTATCTAAATCTACTGGAGAATCAAATATAAAGACAATAATAGAACATGCTCAAGTATATAGGGGCTTAAAAGATCAAACAATCAGAGAGATAATAGAATTAAGTAAAAGAATAAATCACAGCGAGGAAGGAGCAATAAAAACATTACAAGAAATATTTAACATCTACGGATTAGGTAAAATGATAATAACAAATCTTGATAATAAAAACAAAGAGGCACAAACTATAATTCAGAATAGTTCATTAGCACTAGAACAGCTAAAAAAAGGTAAGTCAAAGAAAGAAGTTTGTATAGTTACTTCAGGAATTCTTGCAGGAACGTTTACATATTTATTTAATAAAAATGTAGATTGTATAGAAATTAAATGCCTAGCTAAAGGAGATGAAGACTGTGAATTCTTTATAAGCTAGATATAATTAAAAACTCAAAATTTAAATATCCTAATATCTTACTAATTTGATGGCTATAAAGAGGGTTGTTTATTCTGGAGTAAATCCAAATCGATGTCCGACAGGAATTCCAGGATTTGATGAACTATGTAAAGGAGGATTTGTAAGGAACAGCACAAACGCGATTATTGGTGGACCAGGTACAGGAAAATCTACTTTTCTAATGCAATTCTTAGTTAACGGAGCACTAAAATTTAATGAAAATGGAGTTTATATTAGCTTTGAACCAAGCATTGAGGATTTAGTTGAAGATGGATTCTCATATGGATGGGATTTAGTTAATTTAGACAAATCAAATAAATGTAAGTTAGTAAAAATGTCTCCAAAAAGTAGCATGAAAGACATGAAAGAAGATATAATGAATATAATCTCAAGATATGACATAAAAAGAGCAGTAATAGATCCAATAACTATCCTCCTTGGAAATATTGATAATGGATATCAATCAAGAGACGTTATCTTTGAATTAAGTTCTCTATTTAAAAGACTAAAAGTAACTCTTTTAATTGCTGAAGAGACTGCTGAAGAAGAGATATATTCAGAAAATGAATTTATTCTTAGAGCTCAATTTGTAAAGTTCGTTTCTGACTCTGTAATTAGGTTACACTCATCAGGATTAGGAGGAATAAGTGATAGAGCATTAAGAATAATAAAGATGAGAAGAACAGACCATATAAGAGGACCAGTTCCATTTGCAATAACAAATAAGGGAATCTTAGTAATGCAAGAAAAAAAAGCAAGATAAGATAAAATTTATTTTATTGTAAATAGCTTATTATCTTTAACATCAAATATTCCTAACCTTACACCACAATCAATCCATCCATGAGCGTAATTTAAAGCTGCAAAAGAATTAACCCTATCTCCTTTTTCCTCAAAAAAATGGGCATCATAAATATAGTTCTTAGCCATTTTAATTATCTCAACTGCTTCTCTCTCCTTACCCTTAATTATAGATTTCTCAACAATATTTAAAGCCTTTTCAGTTATAGAAAAATAATTCTTTAATTTCTTAGATGTAATTAAGTTCAACCTTTTCATAAAGAATAAAGAGAAGAAACATTTAAATACTTTTAAAGGAAAGATTTATAAAGTAATTACTTAATAATAGTAAATATGAAAAGAATAGAAGGTCTAGAAAATAGAATAGAGGAATCAAAGGATATAGATAAGCCTACATCGTCTATAGATAAGAAGATACCTGAAAAAGTAGAAAAAGCAATAGAAGAATTAAAAGAATACATAGAATTAAAGGGCACTTCAAAAAGAAAAGCAATAAAAGAATTTATTAAATTCTATTACGGAATTGAAAAAGGATTTGAAAGAATAAGAAAAGAGGCACGAAGAAGAGGAGTATATTTAAACTCTAATCCAAAACAGGAATGTACAATAGAGAGATACGAATCTCCAACAAAAATAATATTAGACTATTACTATCAAACTCATAAAAATTCTAGAATAAGAAGAATAACAAAAATGGGCAGAATCAAACATGTTCTAAGAGAGTATGAGAAATATAATCCCGATTAAATTAATGGGTTATAAAAATAAATATACAAATAGAAAGGGTAACAACCACATGCTATCTTTTTCTTACTCTCCTTAAGAGGTTAGTTAGATAAAAACATCCTGCCGTTGCCAATAAAAATTCTCCATCTTTACCACATCTTGGAGGATTAGGATTTGGTACAGGGTTATCTAGTTCTGGATTA
>JAWAMY010000015.1:0-10500 GCA_038895635.1 Candidatus Pacearchaeota archaeon
AACTCTCTCCCATATTTTGTAATAATCTTGGGAGATTCAATAGATTTGATAGTAAGTAAAATATTGACTTTACTTTGGCCTGTTTTTAAATCAGAAATCTTCATAAGCTAAAAGATAATTAACAGCTACCAGAAGCAGTAGATGTAGTTGATGATAAAGTCTTATTACACTCAGAAGGTGCTGAATTGAATGCGTCACATATAGCTGATTTGAAAGCTTCTGCATTTCTAGCTGTATTTGCTTTTACTCCATTTATCATCATTGTAGGAGATCCAGAAACACCACTACTTACTGCAAGATTATAATGAGACTGAACTAACTGATCTCCTTCTTTATTTACACATTCCATAATTTTTACAGGGTTAATTCCAAGAGTGTTCATTAACTTTACTGACTCGTTTTTATCACATTGAACATCCCTACTTGATCCGCACTTCGTATATATTGTATCGACGAATTTTATTGCATAGTCCCAATATTTGTCCTTTTCAAGTTTTTGTATACAAGCTTGTATTTTATTTTGTTGAACCTCATATTCTCCATGGCCACCATAGTACAATAAAACATCAAAATCAGCTTTTGATTTTAATAATTTAGCTACTTCTGCAAAAGGTTTTTGTGCTTGAACTCCATAAGGACAATAAGACCAGATAAATAATTGAACTTTTGGTCTATCTGACTTAGGAATAGTAGCAGAAGAATCTTGAGAATTTGTAGAAGCTGGAGCAGTAAGATTTGTAATTGAAATTAATCTCTGTCCTTGACTAATAAATTTACCATCTTTTGTGAAATATAGAGGAATCATCTCTCCCTCATAATCGACATTCACTACATAAATACCACTTTCCTCTTTCACATCAGCTATTTCCAATCCTCCAGCTGCAAGTTGAGTATTAATAAAATTGTCAGCAAGAACTTTCATTCTACCTGCACTTATAGTCTTGCCAGTCATTCCTACTCCGCTATTATAACCCATGACAAGCGCTACGATTAAAATAATTGATATAATTCCAAGAATATAAGTAGCAATAGCCCAATTATGCTTAGGTATCTTTTTAATAATATTCACTTTCCCTGAATTACTTCCAGTTTTAGTTTCCTTTTTTTCCTCTATTTTCTTCTCAGTCATTGTTCTACTAAAAAATCAGTATTTAAAAACATTTTGTTTTTCAAAAATAGAATAAATCAAAAAATGAATACAATAACTATGCATACAATCAAAGAGTAATGGATATTAGAATTATTAAGATACAAGATGAGAGATAAAGATCTCTTTTCATTCTATTATAATTTAACTTTTACAAGAAAAGGATAAGGAAAATAATAGGAAGAGTTCTAGAGACACTAAATTTAATGAATGTTTGGGTATATTATTAATCTAAATATTAATTAATCCGAAATGATTAAATATGAGATTAAGCCATTTATTATATGCCTTATGACATAATAATAGGTAGAGATGAGTCAGATAAAAAGAGGTTTGGAAATAAAGGGCTTATAAGGATTGGCAAGGGGTATGTAAGAATGGGCCAGTATATTTCACTATCCAATCCTATTTTTATTGATGTTGCAAGAAGCCATGTAATCTTAATTGCAGGAAAAAGAGGAAGTGGGAAGAGTTACACAATAGGAGCAATTGCAGAAGAGATTTCTCAGCTTGATGAAGAATCAAGAAAAAGCATAGCTCCTCTAATATTTGATACAATGGGAATATTTTGGACAATGAAATATGAAAATGAAAAAGACAAAGAACTCTTAGAGAAATGGGGATTAAAACCAAAGAAGCTACCTATAAGAGTATTCGCTCCTTATGGATATTTCAATTATTATCTTGAGAATGGTATTGCAGTAGATGAAAAATTTTCTATAAAAGCATCAGACTTAAATGCTGAAGATTGGGTAAGTATATTTGGATTAAACATAATTGAACCTACAGCTATATTACTTGAAAGAATTATATCAAGACTAAAAAAAGATAATAACTACGACATTAACGATATTATTGAAGAAATAAAAAGAGATCCTCAAGCTAATGAATCAGAGGTTAAAGTACTTACAGGATTATTTGAAGCGGCATTAACTTGGGGAGTATTTGCACCAAAATCAGAAAGTTCAACCGCGATTACTGATCTTCTAAAAGAAGGGATAACAACAGTCATAGATTTAAGTGTATATAGCTCAATAAGCACATTTAATGTAAGAGCATTAGTAATTGGAATTATATCAAGAAAGCTATTTAATGAAAGGGTGATATCTAGAAAAAAAGAAGAAGTAGAATCTATAAGAAGAGGCGAAGATTATCTTGCCTATACCCAAAAAAGAGATATTCCATTAGCTTGGATATTTATTGATGAGGCTCATGAATTTCTTCCAAAAGAAGGAAAGACATTTGCAACAGAACCATTAGTTCAAATCTTAAGAGAAGGAAGACAGCCAGGAATATCTCTCGTTCTAGCAACTCAACAACCTGGGCAAATTCATAAAGATGTTATGACTCAGTCAGATATTGTTATCTCTCATAAACTAACCTCTCAAGCAGACATATCAGCACTAAATGAAATTATGCAAACATATTTATTTGAAAGCATTAAAAAAAGTATAGATAATTTACCAAATCTAAAAGGAAGTGCAATAATCCTTGATGACAATTCTGAAAGAATTTACTCAATAAGAATAAGACCAAGATTTACATGGCATGGAGGAGAGGCTCCTGCTGCAATAAAGTTACAAAAGAGAGTATCATTATTCTAACTAAGTGAAGGATTAGATAGAACAATAATCTTTATAAATAAAAATTTTACAAAATTTTAATGTTAATAAATCGAAAACAATTTATAAAATCAATTATCGCCGGTAGTCTCTATATAATTCAAAATAATTCGTATTCTCAGAATCCAGTTGCATACCCTCACCTAAGAGAATGGAATAAAGATGAATTCGAGAAGTATTCAAAATGGGTAGAAAATATCTATACAACAAAAAGTGAGGGAGATTGGAAACAAAAATCAGCTAAAATAGATAGAATTTTTGTAGATGATGAAATGAATTTATTAAACAATAAAGACTTCATTGAAGAAGGAAATCCTCAATTACCAAAAGAAACTCTTTCTTTAATGAACTCCTTAAATCATTGTGGCAGCTTTCCAAAACTAGTTTTCTTATATTATTCATATAGAAGAGGATTGCCGTCTATAATCACTAAAATAAATTCTAACTCAGGAGGAGATATAAGATATTCTTCAGGAAATCATCCAATAGAGTTAATTAGAAGCAGACCTTTTCATGGTAATTTTGCAGATTTTTTAATCAAAGGTATGAGCGGTAAGTATGGCGGATATAACTTCGTATCTGGAAATTACAGAACATCACCATTTTTAGAAGAAACTGACAGTGTACCGATAGAGATAAATAGAGAATTTCTCAAACCTGGAAGCATGGCTTATAATTGTGATGGCCATTGTCTTTTAGTTGGAAAAATAGACGATTCTGGTGAAATTCATTTTTTAGACTCTCATCCAGATAGAAGCATAACTTTTAATCAAACAATGTCTGCTTTATATTGCGTAAATTCAGCATTCACAACAAATAAAGATAGATGGTATGATGGATTTAGAAATATGAGATTATCTAAAACAATAAGCGGTTCAACAGTTTACTTCTCTAACTTAGAAATGAGAGAGTTTGGATTCTCTCTAGATCAATATGAGAAAATGATTGAGATTATAGAAAAAAGAAAAGACGGAGGCCTAGAAGTAAAGGGAAGAAAAGTAATGGACTTTAGAGAATTTGTGAAAGCAAGATTGCAAAGAAAAAAAGAATTGCCACTTGAAATATTAAAAAAATCTGCAAGTGAATTAGCTTCAATGTTTAGAGAAAGAGAATTATTTGTCCAAGAAGCATGGAAAGATGTTATAATAAACGGTCCTATTACTTTTCCAAACGATCTACCAAATGAAAACATCTATCAGTCAAGTGGGAGATGGGAAATGTGGAGTTCGCCCTCTAGTGATGTTGATAGAAAAAATAAATACGACTATTTAGCTTCAAGATTAGAAAAGATAGTACAAGAATTTCCAAATTCTGTAGAAGTTGATTATAGTGAATTTAACTCGCAAATCGAACTTGCTAAGGAGATTATCGAAAAGAAAAATTTATACTTTTCTGAAGAAATAGTCATATATAAAAAATCAAATGGAGAGGAAGTAATTTTAACATTAAATGATATTGAAAAGAGGCTATTTGACCTTTCATTTAATCCCAATCATCCTCCTGAACTAAGATGGGGTGCTCCTGAAGGTTCAAAAGAAAGAGAGGGCATGAAACTTATAAAAGTTCCATTATCTGATGGTAGAATAATTGACGCTTTAGAATCTTATGAATTGGAGAAAGGATTAAGATATTACCAATATAGGCAGAATAGTTCTTCTTCACTAAATCCAGATAATAATCCAAAAGAACCACCTTTTCAATTAATTGAAGAAAGAATAAAAAAATATATCCAAGAATAAGAAGTTACATTGGTATTTTTAATTTATATAATCCAGAATTAACATAATATGGAATTATCGAATTAGCAGTAAACTCAAGTCCTCTTGGCATATCATGCATCAAAACGATATCATTATCTTTAGTCTTTCTACATCTGCTTAAGATGGCAGAACCGCTTAATTTTCCATATAAATAATCTTGAGTGTCTAAATCCCAATCACAATAATTCTTATCCCAAGATTTTACTGGACGGTAACCTATCTCTTTTAAAAAAGGAATAAAATTAGAATTCACTGAACCGTATGGAAAGCGAAACAGTTTAATTTTTCTCTCCAGATTAGCAGAAAGATAAGCAGATTCAATAATTCTATCTGTTTTGATAACTTCTTGTTCTGCGCTTTTTAAACTCAAAGACTGGAAGTTAGGATGAGAATAGGAATGATTTGCGATAATATGCCCGCTTTTTATTGCTTTAGTAATTAAATCAAAATTAGTTGATGTTTCACAAGATCTTCCTACAATATAAAAAACAGCTTTATTATTGCCTAAATTTTCAAGAATCCTATCCATATATTTCCCAGGTCCATCATCAATCGTAAGATAAACAGATATCTTAAAACTCTCTTCCTCTTCATCAAAAGGAAGAGTTATCGGAACCATTTGAGATAGTGCCTTCTGAGAAAATAGACAAGAAATTAAGATACTCCTCTTAATAAAATTTCGTCTATTCATTTAGAGAAAGAAAAGCAAAGGTTTAAAAACATTTCGGTTAGAGCAATTTAGCTATTTTAAGAAATTATTTTATTTAACTCTATCTCGAATAATCTAGACTTCTCCTCTCCAAGCACTTCTTTAAACTTCTCTGGTCCAGAGTTAAGTATATTCCTCAAATTATTAAAATGAGATAATAAAAGAGCAATCTCTTTCTCTGAGAACACTGTCTTAGAAAGAATCCTCCAACCTTTTACAGGTTCATCTAAATAATTACTCTCATTTTGTCCAAGTGCTTTCTCAATTTTACTCAAATCATTTAAATCTTCATAACTCATTTCATCTATTAACTCTTGAGATTTCTTATAATTAAACAGAGCATAGTCTTTAATTACTAAATCAGTTTCATATGGAACGCTATTAGCTATTTCTTTTACTCTAAGTCTTAGAGGCAAAGCTTCATTTCCTAATTCAATAAAAGTCCTTTCCTGAGATTCCAAAATTTTTTCAATAGCTTTACCATTTTGAATTACCCTACAAGCTTGCTTTATATCTACTTTTCCATTTAACTCCAAGTAATCCAACTTTTCCAAATTTCTATCAAAAAGTTCTTTTTGTTTTTCGAGAATTTGAAGAGTTTCAGTAGCGCTCCTTAATATCTCACTCGTATTCCTTAAATGATATTTTAAATTTTTATAATATAGATTTATTTCATTTTTTCTCTCTGAAATAGCAATTGCAAGGGTACCTATTGATTTAGCTGTTCTTTCTGCTGCTTTATGTCTTGTTCCAGTTTCTTTTGTAGGTATCTTAGTATCTGGAGCCAGAGTAACATTAGCATAAATGATTCTTTTAATATCCTTCGAAAGAATTATCGCTCCATCCATTTTTGACAACTCAATCAATCTTTGAGGAGTGAAACGACAATTTATTTTAAATCCTCCATCAATCAATGGAGCAATATTATCTTTATCAATAACGATTAGAGCCCCTTTCTTAGCATCAACAATTCCGTTTAAAGCAGACCTTAGATTTGTTCCTGGAGCAACCATTCTTAAAATATTAAAAAATTCTTCTTTAGTTGCTAAAAAATTATCTTTTGTACCTATAATTGTAGTCTGCATTTTCCTCTTTTTTAATTGATTGATTATAGAAAAATAAGGTTTATTTAAAGTTTTGCTGTGATTTAATATATAATTAAGTAAATTTTAAAAATAAGCAATATTATAAATTTTAATGCCCGGGTAGTGTAGTGGCCTAGCATTCCACCCTGTCACGGTGGCGACCCGAGTTCAAATCTCGGTCCGGGCGTTTGTTTTTTTATTTAATAAAATAAATGCTTAAAATTAAATAAAAAAATAATAAACAAAAGTATAGAAATTAAACTAAATAAATTTAAAACTTATATTTTACTAATAATCAAATGTCAAAAGCATACATAGTAATTATATGCATATTACTCGCTCTCTTAAGTATGAGTCTTTATCTGTCTTATAATTTATACTTCAAAGAAGAGGAAATTTTTCAAACAAGAAGAACAGAGGCTAATTATTTACCAGAGAACAATCTAGAGAATTTCACATTATCTTCATACTACCCAAATGGAATACTATTTCACGATAACTTAAGATTTGAAAAGAGTGAAATAACTTTTTTTATATCAGAAAGTTGCAATGAAAATAGAAAAAAAAATGTAAGAAAAGCATTCGAAAATTTAAATAGGATTACAATTCTTTCATTCTATGAAGTACTAGAAGAAGAAAATGCAAACATAGAAGTTATATGTTCAGATAAAGAAGAAGATGATGGTTTTTTTTATTTTACTGCTGGAGAAGGAGGACCATTAGAGATAATTAATGCTACAAAATTTATGATTATTAAGAAAGGACGAGTTCAGTTATATCGCGATGAATCATGTAAGGAACCAATTATAGCCCTTCATGAAATAATGCATGTTTTAGGCTTCCAACATTCAACAAATAAAAAAGACATAATGTATAATGTCTCAAATTGCGATCAGAGAGTTCTTCCAGAACAAATCGAAATGATTAATGAATTATATTCCATTCCATCTCATCCAGATTTACTATTTGGAAGAGTGGAATCTATTAAAAAAGGAGTTTATATCAAATTCGACTTAGAGATCTTTAACTATGGACTAAATAAATCAGATAAATTTAATTTAACAATATATGCTGGTAGTGATTTAAAGGATCTTAAAAAGGTAGATTATTACGAGTTTAATGAAATTGAAGCTGGAGCAGGAAGAAAGATTAGCGTGGAAAATCAAAAAATACCAAGAAACACAAGAATAATTTCCTTTTTAATTGATGAAGAAGATCAAATAAAAGAAATAGAAGAAAAAAATAACAAAGTTACTCTTTCTATTGATTAAACTATCAATTCAATTTAATAAAAGACACATACTACTAACGAGATAGGTTACCAATCTTCACTATCCTCGTCTTCTGGAAGGTCTTCGTCTTCATCACCTTCAAATTCGTCATCGTCCTCGTAATCGTCTTCTTCATCAAGTTCTTCAAATCCTTTTTTCATTACCTAATAATTTTTGTTGAGTTTAAAAATTTATCTATTACTCAAAAATATAGTTTAATAAGACTAGAGAATGTTTAAATACATTAAAATAATTAAATATAAAAGAGCCTGTAGCTCAGTCTGGTTAGAGCACTGCTCTTATATGAGTTTATTCCAAAAGGAATAATCCTTTCCTAGAGGAAGTCTAAGAAAGGCAGGGGTCCCAGGTTCAAATCCTGGCAGGCTCATATTTAAATAATAAAGAAGTTAATATAGAGTAATGGCAACAAAAAGAACTAAGAACAAAATCGCCCAAGATAACTCTTCAAGAAAAAAGCAATTAATTAGCGAAGAAAGAACATTTGCTTTTATAGCAACATTTTTTTGGATTTTTGGAACAATAATTGCTTATATATTGAAGAGAGAGAACGAGTATGTAAGTTTTTATATCAAACAAAGTTTAATTTTCTTTCTACTTTCAGTAACTGGGATAATTATTATAAAAATAGTAAAGTGGATTCCTATGTTTGGATATATAATGTCAAACTTGATAGGAATCTTCCTAATCATATTATGGATAATTTTATGGGCGTGTTCTCTTTCAGGCAAAAAGAAAGATGTATTTATAGTTGGAGATCTTGCAAAGAGATTAAATTGAATATTTATTAAAGTTTAAATACCACCAAATTTAAAAACTAATTATATTTCTTATTAAAAAGCCCTTGTGGTGTAGAGGCCAAGCATCAAGCCCTTTCGATATTTATATTAGACTATAATAATGTTTAATAGTTATAATAGAAGAAAGGCTTGGACCCGGGTTCGAATCCCGGCGAGGGCATAATTCTCTCTTTAATCAGAAATAAATTTAGAAAAATAACCTATAATTCAAAGAGAATACACTTGCGAAAATTATTTATAACCGAAATATCCAAAATTTCACAATAAAAAACTATATATCTCTAAAATGATCGAGTGGACCGCTACTAGAATAGATGTTGCAAATTATTGTAAAATGAGGTATTATCTTAGATATGTAAAGCATGAAAAACCATTAAACCTACCAGAATACCTAAAAGGAATCGTTTTTCACAAAATAATTGAAAATTTTTGGAACAACTTAGGAACATTTGAAGAAGTTAAGAAAAAGAGAAAGAAGTACTTTGATGCAGAATCCTTCTCAGAATATGCAGGAAGATACTGGAATAAAGAAGTAATCGTTTCTGAAAAAACAAATAGAAAAATAGAATGGAGAGATGAATCGGAGAGATGGATAATGTACCATAACATAAAAAAGGCCTCGTTCTCTCTCTTCTCAAAACTTATAGAAGAAGAAAAGCCCCTATTCTCAGAAATTAATTTCAAGTTCTCATTATAGGGAATTATTTTTAAAGGTAGAATAGATGAGATTAGAAAAGAAGATAATCAGATAATTATTAGAGACTATAAATCAGGCAATCCAAATATTGGAATTATGAAAGTAAATTTTGACCCGCAAATGACATTATACAATCTAGGATTCTGTTCTTTGTGTTTTTCAGACGAAAAGTTTGCTGAAATTTTTAATCTTAAAGAAGAAAGAAAATATTTTATGGGAAATCCAAAATTCATAAATTCAAACATAGAGCATCAATTTTTTATGATAGAAAATGGAAATATCTACTCTGCAAAAAGACAAGATGAGCATTTCTATCATTTAAAGAATATGATAGAGAATCTTGAAAAAACAATCAGAACAGGAGAGATAAATCCGGAATGGGGAAGAAAATGTGACTACTGCGATATGAAAGTAGCATGTTCTCAAAATCTTGAGAATATATCTCGAAATTCAAAAGGATATCAACAATTCTTTGATTTCGCTGTTCCAAATCTACAAAGAAGTACATTTGAAGAGAAAAAAGACAACCAAAAAAAGATTAATTTTAAAAGAAAAACAAGCTATTAGTGAAGTCCTAAAATATATCTAACGATTCATTTAACTCGCTTTTCTTTTCTTTTTTCTCGTCAACTTCTTTTTTAAACAATTCACCCAAAGCCTTAAGTTGTTTTTCTTCATTTTCTTTAATAAAAATGGAATGATCTAAACTAGCCAATTCTTCAACACTCTCCTTTTTATCTTCTTTAGGTAGATTAGAAGTAGAGGCAGTATAGGAAGGAATATGATTCACATAACCTCTCAAATTCTCTTCTTTAACCTTATCATCTTCTTTATTTTCCTCACTATCTTTAATCAATTCTTTAATAGATTTATTTAGATTATAAGTAGCAATTCTTTCCTCATTATTTTTTTTAATGTCTGGACTATTATTCATTGCTTTTTTATTAAAAGAATAATTTCTGAATCTAAATCTTCTATTAAATCATTCACGTCTTCAATTCCTATTGAAAGTCTTATAAAATCATCTGTAACTCCGGCGGCTAACCGCTCTTTTTCAGTTAACTGTTGATGAGTTGTGCTAGCCGGATGTATCGCTAGTGATTTAACATCTCCTATATTAGCTACATGTGAGAAAACTTTAAGTGAATCTATGAATTTTTTACCAGCTTTTAAACCGCCTTTAATTCCGAATCCTATTATCGCGCCGTAACCGTTTTTCAAATATTTTTTAGCTAATTTATGAGTGGGATGATCTGGGAGACCTGGATAGTTAACCCAAGCTACCTTAGGATGCTGAGTTAAATATTCAGCTATTTTTAAAGCATTATCACATTGACGCTGCATTCTTAAATGAAGGGTTTCCACTCCTTGCAGTATAAGGTATGCGTTAA
>JAWAMY010000016.1:0-10199 GCA_038895635.1 Candidatus Pacearchaeota archaeon
TATTTTCTATACATCTTTTTTTCTGAGTTATTTGAGGAGATTAAAAGTAATCAATCTATGACCAAGGAAATTGTAAACTAACACAATAAGTGTTGAGATTATTCTTGAAACAAATTTATCAATTAAAAGAACTTCCACCATAATATACATTAAGAAGATCGTAATAAACAATCCTATAATTGCAATTATTATATACACAATAAACTGAAAAAAGACATTCTTGTACTTGTTGTGAAAATTTAATAATTTATTTAAGGAAAAATTAGTAATTGAGCCTAAAATAAATGAAAATGTGACACTCATTAAGTAATGTGTTCTTAATAAGTAGGTGAAGAATGCAAATGTTCCCCAATCTACAATTGTAGCTATTCCTCCAAAAATTACATAAAGAATAAATGACTTCGAGATAAATAATAAGTAGAGCTTATTAATTATTCTTTTCTTCATGATATTCTGCGTCTGAATTTACTTTCCATTGATCAAAATTACCCTCTCCAAGAATATTTTTGACTGCTAAGAATGCAGTCATCATTGAATGATCCATATTATTATACCTATGTAATCCTCCTCTACCTATAGGTTGAAGATTATATTTTACAAAATTCTCTGTTAAGTATTTTTTTATCTTCTCAACCTTATGATCATATCCCAATTCATATACAGGATACACATTTCTCATTCTTATCACTTTTGCATCAAAAACATTCTCTAATTTTGCAAAACCTAGTTTAGACAAATCCAATTTAGCAACTTCTATTAATTCTTTATCACTCTTGTTCCAAAATTCATCTCCTTCTTTACAAGTATATTCAAAACCAATACAAGATTTACCTTCTGGGACCATAAATGGACTCCAATTTTTAAATATCTGAATTCTAATACATTTTACTTCTTTATCATGAGTATAAACCCATGTATCAGGAATAGTCTCATTCTGATTTATCATTAACGCAACAGTAATAAAATCTCTAAAAGATAGAAATTTAGCACATTCTATTATCTCTCTTGGCGGTTCTGGACTAAGAGAAAGAATAAGTTCTTTTAATGGCATTGATGAAAGGACATAATCTGCTTTGAACTCTTTATTAGACTTATCGAATCTTGTTACTACAGAAGTTATCTTCCCATTTTTATGGTTTACTTTTATAACTTTATAGCCTTTTAATACTACACCTCCATTACTCTTTATGTAATTCTCAACCTCCTCCCATAACATTCCTGGTCCAAGTTTTGGATAATAAAATTGCTCTATAAATGATTTTACATTTGTTTTTTTGATTCCTAATAATTTCTTTGCTGATTCTTTCAATGTGGATATAAAAGAGAGTCCTTTTATTCTTTGAGACGCAAAATCTTTACTTAATTTATTGGGACGAACACCCCATAATTTTTCATTATAATCTATAAAGAAGGGTCTGGCTAATCTATATCCAAAATTGTTAATACACCAATCCTCAAGTGTTCTTTCTGGTTTTATTGGAAAGATTTTTGCTTTTAAAAAACTAGCTAGAATCATAAATGACTCAAAAACTCCAAAAATTTTAACAAGTTCAAAAAGTATTATTGGATAATTAAAAAATTTTCCTCTATAATACCATCTCGATAGTCTTTTCCTTACTAGAAAATTATCTTTTAGAATAGAATACCGCCATTCTTGAATTTCGTCATTTTTTGTAAAAAATCTATGACCTCCTATATCAAATCGAAAATTTTTGTAATTTATTGTTCTAGCTATTCCTCCAACCATTAAATCCTGCTCTATTATTAAAACATCAAATCCCTTTTTGATTAACTCATATCCTGCTGTTAACCCTGCAGGTCCAGCTCCAATTATTATTACTTTTTTTCTTTTCGACATTAATCTCTAGAATAGAATTTATCTTTAAATATTCTATGCTATTCTTTTCTTATATAAAATCAAGGTAAATATCAAAAGATAAAATAAAGAGAGTTTAAAATTAATGAACTTCGTTAGCTATTCGTTGTAGCCAAAAATGCCCACCATGGTTTTTTGGTTTGTATTATTTCTCCAGTTTCTGCATCAATTTGAGCTTGAACTTTTATTCTTGTTCTGAACAATGATAAAACTCTTGCTTCCTTTTGAGCCTTAACTTCATACACTGCTCTAACTCTTCCATTTATTCCCACTTCCTTTAATTCGATAGTACAATTATTCTCTTCATTACAATTCTTTAATCTTAGTCTTTCAATTGCTCTTTCAGAAGCAGTATTTGGCATTACTTTTATTTCTCTTTCCTCTCCATTTCTTAGTCTTACTTTTAATGTAGCTTTTCCTTCTTCGTCAATCTCAGCACTTATATTTAGTTTTGTTAAAGCTCCTGCGTTATTTACTCTTAGTTCCCGTAGATTCTGAGCCATTTCTCTAACTTTCAACATTTGACCAAGTGAAGTATTATACTCACCAGCCCTTAATTCTTCTTTTCTTTCTCTTATTTGCTCTCTTAATTCTTGGCCTATTCCAGAGTCATCAAATGACTGATCGTTTTGATACCTATCTTCTCCAGAAGACCACTCTCTTACACATCTTTGTTCCGAAGAATTCCAGCTATATCCTGCTCCGCCTAAACATCCATGCTCATCTCTTTGACCTCCAAGATTATTGTCGTTAGAGTTTGATTCTACTTCTCTTTCATTATACTGAGATTGTTGAGAACTCTCTCTATTAAATTGGGAAGAAGACAAACTCAATAGTAGGAGACATACTAGGATAAAACAAAATATTTTTTTCATTTATATTTTCTTTTCTACCTCCTTTCAATTTTTCTCTTAAATATAGATTTAGTCATAGTGACTATCCATTTCCAGTGTAGAATTAAGTGAATTAATAAAAGAACAATAAATATTATTCCCGACCAATTGTGAATGAAAGACCATGTACCTTTTGTTATTCCCAGAAATGTTTGATATCTTCCTTGTTTAATTCCTGAAGGTAAAAAGAAGAAAATGATTAAACCTGTTATTGCAGTTATTAAAAACGTAAAAGTCATCAGGGCATCAACAAAATAATTAATTCTAGATTTATCCATATCTCTATAGAACAGCAATTTATTTTTAAAGTTTTTGTTTGTCTTTACTAACGGGCCATGTGTAGGGCAAATTATCTTCTTCTTCCCAACCAAATTTAGAATAGTATTTTTTATCTTTTCTTAATAAATTACTTCGATGAGATGAATGAAATTCTTCGTTTCCAAACCATTTTGGAAATAAAACTCTTCCTTTGATCTCTTCTAATTTCATATTATTTCTATATCCTCTTCTAATCCACTCCTTAATACACATATTTAAGTATAATTTTAAAGCATTTTCATAACCTTCCCACATTTTAACAGTAGGATGATTTTTCCAAGCATTTGATTTAGTTCTTTTAAGAAGAATATTTAGTATCTGATAAGCTTCAATTCTCTGTTTTCCAAGTCTACGACTATCTAAACATCTAACTGATTTTTCAATATCTGGATATGGAAGGAAAGTTTGCATTTTAATTTAATAGATCAATTAATGATCTGAATTAATTTACTAATAAGTCCGCTTTATATCCAATTTTCGAAATTAAGCTTTAGATATTCAAATACATTTTCTCTGATCAACTCTCATATTTTTTATTCTTATCTAGAACTTTTTATTGAGCACTCCTAATTAACTCTTTTATTATATGGGCCTAGGCAGAATCGAACTGCCGAATGCACGGTGTAAACGTGCTGGTTTGCCACTAGCCTATAGGCCCATTATTCAATAATTTGAATATACAAATTAAATAAACAACAGACTTTTAAAATTTATCCAAATTCTAAAAATAACTTTATAAAATTTCGGCTTTGCGAGTTATATCACCTATCTTTAATATTTATATAAATAAGAAGTAGATTTTTCCTATATCAGACCTTACAAATTTTTTATTAACTATTTGACTACTTTATTCGGCTTTATCTCTTTAAATCCAGTATACTTATGCAATACTTTTGGAATCTTTAGACTGCCGTCCTTTTGTTGAAAGTTCTCAGTAATACAAACTATCATCCTCTCAGTTGCAATTGCGGTATTATTAAGTGTATGGACGAATCTTAATTTACCTCCATCTTGGAATCTTATATTGCTTCTTCTAGCTTGATAATCTAAACAATTAGAACAAGAAGCTAATTCTCTGTATCCATTCTGGTTTGGAAACCATCCTTCAACATCTACTGTTTTTGAAGATACTCTACCAATCTCTTGAGAAGAGAGTATTACTGTTCTAAATGGAATCTCAAGTCCTTTAAATAGTTCAATAGTATTGTTTAAGATTAAGTTAAATTCTTTATCAGAATCTTCTGGTTTGCAAAAGATAAATTGCTCGACTTTTTCAAATTGATGAATTCGAAATATTCCTTTAGTATCTTTCCCATGCGCACCTGCTTCTTTTCTAAAACATGGCGAAATTCCTGCAAATCTTACAGGTAATTTTTTTGAATCAATAATCTCATTAGAATAGTATGCATTAATTGCATGTTCAGCTGTGCCTATTAGATATAAATCTTCTCCTTCAATTTTATAGATCATTTCTTCAAATGCAGCTAGAGGTATCGCTCCGCCCAAAACTTCTCTTCTAAGCATATATGGAGGTTGAATTAAAGTAAATCCTTTGTCTTTTAAAAAGTCAAGTGCATAATTAATTATTGCAAAATTAAGTTTTACCAAATCTCCTTTTAAATAATAGAATCTCGATCCTGCAACTTCTGCTGCTTTCTCAGTATCTAACAAATCTAAATCAATTAAAAAATCTGAGTGATCTCTTATATCAAAAGAAATTTTTTTAGGTTTTCCATAAACTTTTAGAATTTTATTTTGAGAAGAATCCCCTATTGGTACACTTTTATCTAATATGTTAGGTATCTCTCTTAAAATATTATCTCTTTCTTCCTTAATTTTGTCTAAATTTTCTTCTTTTTCTTTAATTAATATAGGTAACTCTTTAGCTTCTTTAACTAATTCATCAATTTTCTGTCCTAATTTTTTAGCAGAGTTAATTCTTTCAGAAATTACGTTTCTTTTTCTTCTTAATTCATCTACTTCTTCTTTTAATATTCTCCACTCTTTGTCCTTCTCTAGTAAAGCATCTATATCTCTTTCACTAAAACCTCTATTTTTTTGATTTTCTTTTATTAATTTAGGATTATTACGAATTAAATTGATATCGAGCATGGAAGAATTATTCAAATTAAATATATAAATCTATTCTTTGGTAAGATATATAAGGCTGATTAAATGATTAGAATTATCATCTCTTATGGCTGAGATGATTGGGCAGTTGTTCGCGGCACAACTGCCTCTATCTTTTTAGTAAGGTTTTTAAATCAATTTAATCATAAATCATATATAAAAACATTATAAATAAAATGGCAATAGTAAGAATAAAATTAAGCGGAGTGGATATTAATCAATTAAACGAAATAACTAATTTAATTAGAGATATTGCTAACAAAGCAGGAGTCACTATACGTGGACCTGTTCCATTACCAACAAAAAGATTAAAGATTACAACTAGGAAATCTCCTTGTGGCAATGGTACTGCAACCTTTGACAGATTTGAAATGAGAGTTCATAAAAGGTTAATTGATATGCCATCAAATGATAGGGTTCTACATTCAATAATGAAATTACAAATACCCAAAAGTGTTAGTGTTAAAATTGAGATGAATGACTGATGAATATTTATTCGCTCTTATTAATTTTTAACAATGATACATCCAACCGCAAAAACTAGAGAGTTTAAATCAAAATCAAAAAAAATAATAATCCTCTTTCATGGATATACTGGAAGTCCAACAGATTTTAATGGATTAGGAGAATATCTTCACAAGAAATATAAAGTTAACGTATTAATTCCTCTTTTAAAAGGACATGGTAAAACACTAGATGAATTAATTTCCGTAAAGTATGATGATTTTATTTCTCAGAGTGAGAAGATTATCAAAAGAAAATTGAAGGAAGGAAAAGAGATAATTCTTGGAGGTTATAGTTTAGGTGGATATCTAGCCACAGAAATGGCTGCAAAATATCCAGTAAAATGTGTCTTTACTATTTCTACTCCTTACAAATTGAGATTTCCATTTAATTTTAAACCAATAAAGATATTAAAATTTTTTAAAAAGAAATGGAAAAAGGCAATCAGACAAGAGAAATATGAATTTCTTATCAATAACAAATGTTTTGTTTATAGATATCTTCCTTCTTCTGGAATTGATATTTTATATAGAGGAGTTAGATCAACAAGAAAACTATCAAAAAAGATAAATGTTCCGATGTTACTAATCTCTCCAGTTAAAGATATCTTTGGTAAAGTAGAGGGTATGTATAAATTTACGAGTAAGACGCCTACTCCAAGGATACATGAGAGAGTAATCATCTATAATTCGAATTATCATGATATTTTATTCTCTCCACATAAAGAAAAGATATTTCTTGAAATCTCAAAATTCCTTGAAAAACAAGGTTTAGTACAAAGATAATATTTATTAAGCTCGAATATTTGAATCAGTAATTCTTTTTGAATGTTGATCAAGTTTATCAGAATTAAGGCAATCCCAGCATGTATGTACAGTCCCATCTTTATCCTTTACCATCCCGGTGTCTTTACATTTCTCGCACCTAAATGATTTATTCGTGCTTTCTAGACCCATAATAATCTATAATATCGCAGCTTTTTAATTATTATTGTTCTTAGAATTAATATTGAAAAAAAGAATAAAAATAAAATTTTTATTTAACTACAACAAATTGGTTTGATCGTTACGTCCATTCTTCTTTTTGGAACTTCCAAATCGGATGTGAGTACTAACGTAGATAGTTGAGTACTAATAGGGCTGTTACAATTAAGGAAATACTGACTATAGCCCACCATAGGATATATATTCCTTACACTATTGTAATTAAAGACACTGTTATTTCCATAGTAAGAAATTGTTGCTAGAACTCCAAAGCACTTATTTTTTTCTGGACTTGTGTAGTCCTTGTTTTTACATAATTTATCGCCGTTAATGCTACTCCCTTCTGGCAGATACGAATTAAGGTTGTATTCAAATTCTCCTTTTGTCATATCTCTTGCATATCCATTCACTATCACCCCCACCTTTATTATTCTTTTGTCCATTTGTTCACAAGTTCCATGATAAACCGCTCTATTTCTTAAATTCTCTTGTATATTGGAGATCACATTTTCTAAATTCCCTCTTAGGCTGGATATCAATGAATCCACCTCTTGTTTAGTGTAAAGGGTATATGTCCTACCAGTCACGGTTGAAAAAGTTACAACGTTACCTGTTATTTTTGGAGTACTTCCTATCACAGTAATGACGATAACAGAAGTAATTATTGTTAGTATAACAACCACTGCTAGTAGTATCCATAAACTCTTTTTGTTTTCGAATTTAGTCATCTATCTTCGCCTTTTTTCCTATGCAAATCTTATTTTATAGAGTTTATTATTCTATTTTTTAATCTTTACATAAACTTTAAAAAGGAATTTTGTTACAAAATATTACTAGTTTTCTCTTATCATCAAAAGAGAAACTCTATAGGAATATATTAAAATGGCAGAGGAAGAAAAAAAACTAACAAAAATTCAAAGACTTACAAATAATCAGAAAAACATTAGAAATATTTGTACAAGCGCCCACATTCATCATGGAAAAACAGCATTTACCGATAATCTATTGGCTGCAGCTGGAATGATGGCTGCAAAGAACGCGGGAGATTTAGAAGAAGGAATGGCCACATGGCAACATGCTGATGAACAAGAAAGATTAATGACTGTAGATGCTGCAAATGTTTCTATGGTCCATGAGTATCAAAGCGAAGAATTTCTTATTAATTTAATTGATACTCCTGGACATGTTGATTTTTCAGGAAATGTTACTCGAGCAATGAGAGCAATTGATGGAACAATCGTTCTTGTTTGTGCTAGTGAAGGGATAATGCCTCAAACGGAAACAGTTCTTAAACAAGCATTAAGAGAGAGAGTTAAACCTGTTCTTTTTATTAATAAGGTAGATAGGCTAATTAAAGAACTAAAAATGACTCCTGAACAAATGCAAGAAAGATTTATGAAAATTTATCGTGATTTTAACAAATTGATAGAAAGAATTGCTGAACCAGAATATAGAGAGAAATGGCAAGTCGATATTAATGAAGGGAGTGTTGCTTTTGGTTCTGCAAAGGATAATTGGGCACTATCAATCCCATTTATGAAAAAGAAAGGTATTACATTTAAACATATCTTTGAGCTTTACTCAATAACTGATGAGCTTGAAAGAAAGGACTGGACGTGGAAAAATGCACCTTTATATGAAGTAATTCTTGATATGGTAATAAAACACCTCCCAAATCCAATTGAGGCTCAAAAGTACAGAATTCCAAGAATATGGCATGGAGACCTTGAATCAGAATTTGGAAAAAGTTTACTTGAATGTAATCCTGAAGGAGAACCAGCATTTGTTATAACAAGAATAGTTATTGATCCTCGTTCTGGAAAAGAGATTGCAGCTGGCAGATTATTCTCTGGAACCATCTCAACAGGTATGGAAGTATACTTAAATATGGAAAAGAAAAAACAAAAGATACAACAAGTACTCGTTTATAATGGAATAAAACCTGAACAAGTTGAATATGTAAAGGCTGGAAATGTTTTTGCAATTGCGGGAATAGTTGCTGATGTAGGTGAAACAATAACACTTCAACCGCAAACTCCTTTTGAGGAAATAAAGCATATTTTTGAGCCAGTAATCACTAAATCAATAGAACCAAAAAAGATGGTTGATTTGCCAAAGCTTGTTGAGGTTTTAAGAAAAGTAGTCAAAGAAGATCCAAGCTTGAGAGTTGAAATTAATGAAGAGACCGGTGAGAACCTAATATCCGGAATGGGAGAATTACATCTAGAGATAATTGAAAATAGAATTATAACTGAAAAAGGGATGGAAATAAAAACTTCTCCACCAATAGTTGTTTATAGAGAAACTGTTATGAGAAGTTCATCACCAAAAGAAGGACGCTCCCCAAATAAACATAATTCTTTCTTCATTAAAGTGACTCCTCTAGAAGACAATGTTTATGAAGCAATAAAAAGAGGAGAAATTAGTGAAAGAAGATACAAGAAAAGAGAAGAATCATTATTCAAAGTTTTATCATCATTAGGAGTATCAAATGAAGAAATTAGAAATTATAGGGATGTGTATAAAGGTTGTGTTTTTATTGATAATACTCGTGGAGAAGTGCATATGATCGAGGTCATTGATTTAATTTTAGATGCTTTTGAACAAGTAATTGATGCTGGCCCTCTCGCGAGAGAACCTTGTATGAAGATGAAGGTTTCAATAGAGGATATTAGATTGCATGAGGATGCTATTCATAGAGGTCCAGCTCAAGTATATCCTGCTGTTAGAGATGCAATCTCCGAAGCAATGAAAGAAGCTGGAACAGTTTTATTTGAACCTGTCCAAACCCATATAATTGAAGCCCCTTCTCAATACATGAGTGCGATAACAAGACTCGTATCAAGTAAAAGAGGTCAATTAATTGATGTTGTTCAAGAAGAATATGGTGTAAAAATAAAAGCAAAGATTCCGGTAGCTGAAATGCTTGGATGGAGCTCTGACTTGCGTTCTGCAACTGAAGGAAGAGGAGTTTCAAGTTTAGAAGACCAAACATTTGAAAGAATGCCCCCCGAGCTCCAAGGTGAAGTTGTGAGAAAGATAAGAAGTCGTAAAGGATTATCTGAAAATCAATAATCTAATTAATAATATACCTCTTCATATAAATAATTCAAAGTTATAATTAAATCGCCATATCAAGTGAGTTCCTATATAAACCGCACATCCTATTAAAACAATCTTCTAATAAACTATAGCCTCTTTTGTCTCTTAAGTCTATAACTTTTTTATTTAGTACGTCAATTACCAAATATCCATCAAAGAATCTATTTTCTTCAGATAGGCTTAACATTTCCTTAACGGATGAATATACTTCGCTTTTTTCTTCAGGATTAGATGTTGTCAAAGTTATAAATCCTTTAGGGTTCTTTAAGGCTCTAATTAAATCTTCTAAGTTATCTATCTCAACAGGCACATAAACTTCATTAATTCCACTCATTACAGCATGTCTTGCTACTTCTCTATAATTCTTACATAAAGACATGATATGTTCAACAG
>JAWAMY010000017.1:0-10140 GCA_038895635.1 Candidatus Pacearchaeota archaeon
GTCAGAAAAAGATATGAAAATATTAAACCTTACATTACAGCTTGTTGAAACGCACAAACAAATAGAAAATTTAACAAACATTTTGAATAAAACTATTGATGAACTTAATTATTATAAAGAAAAGAAATACGTAGAAGAAATTCGTAATTATTTTTATAACATTTCTAACTATTTTACAAACATCCAAAACAAATTTTTCCCTATAGAAGTATCTATAAGTCTTATTTCAATAACTCTTTCTATTGTGATTTTTAAACTCTTTCATATTAATCAAACTTTTATCAACATAGGAAAATGGATAAAATCCAAACTAAAGAAAAAAGAAAAAAATAAAAATGAAAGTGTTAACAATGAGTAAATTTTCAGAAAAATTATTAGTCGAAAATTATCTAATCAAAAAACTTCAAGAAAAAGGCTGGTCTTACAAGAAATCAGAAGAGCTGAATAGAGAAAGTTATGAAGAACCTTTACTTGTTAAAAATTTGATTGAAGCTATCGAAAGAATTAACAAAGATGTTGAGCTAACAGAAACAGACATAACTAAAGTTATCAGCGAACTTAAAACAAAAATTCCGGGTTCTGAAACTGCCAAAAAAATCTTGAGTTTTTTGAAAGAAGGCGTGCCAATAAAATTAGAAAAAACCAAAGAGTTAAAATACATAAAACTAATAGATTACGAAAATTTTCAAAATAATGAATTCATAGTTTCAGAGCAAGTGAAATTTAAGGGAAGAGAATCAATAAGAGTAGATATAGTTCTTTTTGTTAATGGTATACCTTTAGTTTTAATTGAATGCAAAGATCCAACAGATCCTTCTGTTTCTTGGGAAGATGGTTATAGACAAATAAAAAGGTATGAAAAATATTGTGAAGAGCTTTTCAAATATGTTCAAATTGGAATAGCGGCTGAAGAAAAAGTTAGATATTTTCCAATAGTTCCTTGGTTAGATGAAGTTAAAACCGAAGTTTGGAGAGAAGAAGGAAAGAATGAAATTGATTCTATCGTTGAAATGCTTTCTCCTACTAAAATGCTTGATTTAATCAAAAATTTCATTTTTATAAGAACAGAAAAGGGAAGAATAACAAGAGTTGTAGCAAGATACATGCAATATAGAGCTGCAAATAAAATTTTTGAAAGGGTAGTAAATACTTTGCAAGGAAAAGAAAATAAAGACAGAGGATTAATTTGGCACTGGCAAGGCTCTGGAAAAACTTTAACTATGATTTTTGCTGCTTACAAACTTTATACAGAAAAACTTTTGGAAAATCCGACAATTTTCTTCATAATAGATAGAATAGAGTTGCAAGAGCAATTGTTTGAAGAAATTTCTGCTTTAGACTTGGGCATCAAACCAGAAAAAATTGAGAGTAAAGAAGAACTTAAAAAAGCTTTGCTTCATGATGGAGGAATGGGAAAAAGAGGTTTTATAGTTACCTTAATTCATAAATTTAGTCAAAAAGATTTGTTGGATGTTCAACAATTTTTAGAAAAAGAGTTAAAAGGAAAAGAATCTGTTTTAACAAGAAGAAATATCATAGCTTTTGTTGATGAAAGCCATAGAACGCAATACGGTACTTTAGCTGCTCAAATGAGGGAAATACTGAAGAAAGCTTTTTTCTTCGGTTTTTCTGGGACACCGATTTCTAAAAAAGGAAGAGATACTTTCGAAGTCTTTGCTTATCCAAAAGATAAAGATTTGTATTTAGACAAATACTTCATGAAAGAATCTATAGAAGATGGGTTTACTCTACGCTTTTCTTTTCAATCCGCTCCTGATATGTTGAGATTAAATAAAAAACAGCTTGACGAATTCCTAGCTCAAAAAGAAGAAGAAATATCGTTTGAAGCAAAAAAGAAGATAAGTAAAAAACTATCTAGAATTAAAATTCTGATGGAAAACAGAAAGAGAATAGAAGATATTGCTAAGCATATAGCAAACCACTTCAAAGAAAATGTAGATGGTAAGTTTAAAGCTATGATAGTTGCAGTAAGTAGAAAAGCTTGCGTTTACTACAAAGAAGCTTTGGATAAATTACTTCCTCCAGAATATTCAGAAGTTGTGATGACTTATGAAAGAAGCGATCCAAAAGAAATTTTCGAATATTTAGAAAAATTGAAGAAAAGATTTAAGAAAGAGCAAGAAGATATCAATAAAGAAATTATTAGAAAGTTTAAAGATGAAGAATATCCAAAAATTTTGATAGTTACCGACATGCTTTTAACAGGGTTTGATGCACCAATTTTACAAGTTATGTATTTGGATAAGCCTTTGAAAGGTCATAGATTACTTCAAGCCATAGCGAGAACTAACAGACCTCTTCCTGAAAAAGACAAAAAATGCGGTTTAATCATAGATTACGTAGGTGTTCTAAAAGAATTAAACAAAGCATTGGGATTTTATTCTAAAATAGAAATGGAAGACTTGAACTATAGCATTAAAAGTTTCAGTGATTACGAAGAGGAGTTTTTGCAACTTGTAGAAAAAATGAAAGAAATAATTGGTGATGTTAAGGTAAAATTTGATGACCGAGAATACTTCAATAAAATAATTTTTGATCTTGTGTTAAGAAACAAAGAAAAAGAATTTGTAGATATTTTTAAGGAATTAAGAAAATCTTATGAATTTTTAGGACCTTCGAAAATTAAGCTTGATTATAAAGAATACTTCAAGTTTTTAACAGCTCTTTATACTCTTTACAAAAAAATGAGAGGAGAAGAAGAAAATATAGATGAATTGAAGAAGATTTACAAAAGAATTGTTGAAGAGGTATATAAAAGTACAGAATTTGAGTCCATCGTTAGTTTTCCTGAAATAAAAATAGACGAAAATTACATAGAAAAAATTGAGAAAAATCTTAAAACTACAGAATCAAGAGTTTTTAACCGGCTTACTGTCATAAGATATGTGCTAAAAGAGAAGCCGTCCACTCCAGTATACGAGTCTATCTCAAACAGAGTAGAAGAACTAATCAAAAAATGGAGAAGCAGGAAAATTAAAATAGAGAAATTGTATAAAGAACTAAAAACAATTTTCAAAGATTTAATAATAATTGATGAAAGAAAATCAAAGCTAGAGCTTAGCGATATTGAATATAATATTCTTTTAATTTTAGAGGAGAAATTCAAAGGAAGAAAAGATTTAGTTAAGAGAGTTAAAGAACTTATTGAAAAGATAAAACCAGAATTGTTTAGTGGATGGGAATTTCAAAGATCTGTGATTAGTAAAATTGAAAGGGAAATAAAATTGTTTTTGATAAGGATGGATAAGTTATCAAAAAAAGAGAGGGATGATATAAGTGAAAAAATCATTCAAACCCTTAAGAGTTATTAGTAGAATTGGGAATAGAAGAATAACTTATTTTGTTATTAAAAGAAATGTTAAATACCCAAGACTAGAGTTTAAACATAATTCTTTATATCTAATAATTCCGAGAGAAATGAAAGATTTTAAAAGTATAGTGAAAAGAAAGAAAAAATGGATTTTAAAGAAACAAGAATTGATAGATAAATTTTTTGAGAGAAACGAATATTTAATTGATAAATTTATAATCTTTGGTGTGCCTAATGAGCTAGAGTTTTTTCATACAAATTTTTTGAATGAAGCTAAAAATTTAAGAAAAATTAAAGATGCTTTGAAACAAATACTTTTCCAGAAAGTAAAAACTATAGCAGAAGAATATTCAAAAGAATTTGGAATAAATTATAATAAAATTTTTATTAGAACCCAAACAACAAAATGGGCAAGTTGCTCTTCCAAAAAGAACCTCAGCTTTAATATGAAGATGCTTTCCCTTCCAGAACCTTTAATAAATTATTTGGTGTTTCATGAAATACTTCATTTAATCGAGAAGAATCATAATGAAAAATTTATTTCTCTGATTAAAAAGGAGTTTCCAAATTATGAGAAAATGGAAGAAGAGCTTACAAAATATTGGTTTATTTTAAATAACAACTATTGGTGGAACAAACTTTCTTAATTCTTTTCCTAATCAAATTCTTTCAGAGAAAGGAGTTTTAACAAAGTAAACGGAGCCGCTTTCACTAAAATATCTTTTGAAAAAGGTGTAAAGTTTATCATAGAGTTCTTCTTTAAATTGAGGAAAATCTTTAGTTTTTTCTTCAATCTCTTTTTTCAAAAAATCAAAGATTTTATCAAAATATTTAGATTTGATTTTCATCAAGTTTATATAACCCGAAATCCCCTCTATCTTTACTCCTATGAAAATATCTTTAAGAGATTCGTAAAATCTATCTTCTGAACTTTTGTTTACATTTTCCCTCGCCATAAAATCTCCTTAAAAAATCATTTATGCTGCTTAATAATTTATAAGTCCGAAGAAGTTAAAAATTTATTTTGGAGGAGGGAAAAATAAGTAATAATAAAAAATAATTGATTTATTCTCATGGGTATGTTATTCTCATGTGCACGCTTGCGAAGAAATCAATTTCCGATAATTAAAAAATCACAAATCAATTTCAAATGATTAAAAAACCAATTTCCGATGATTAAAAAACCAATTTCAGATAATTAAAAAAATCACGTTACTAAAAAATCATCTTACTCTACTGCAACGCTTATCATAATCTTTTTGCTTGTTGCATTAAAGCCGATATTTTTTATTACGATATTATGCGTACCCTTAGAAATTCTTACTAAATTCACAATATCATAATGATAAGGAATTATAAGCTTTATGTCCTTTCCTTCTGAAGAAACTTTAATATCATCAAAATACGTAGATAGTGGGGCAGAAAGAACTAAGTAAGCATTCGTCACTTGGTTTTCAATCTTAATACTTCCGCTTTCTTTCAATTTCTTAATTCCTGTAAGATAATCCTCAAGGATTTCCTGGGAATTTAAAGCAGTATCATAAATCTTAATCTCATCTATATCGCCACGATAATATGCAGATTTTCCTATGTATAAATTCGATTCTGTATTTGAATAATATTCTGGCAGAGCCTTTTCACTTACTAAAACTCCATTTTTATAGCTCATGCCTCTTCCAGCGCTTTGGTTTACTACAACAGCAATATAGCTCCATTCATTAGGAGAAACAATAACTTGAGGCGCAAACTCTCCGCTCCATCCTTCTGGTGAAGCATAATAAAATGCGATTGTTTTTGTAGAATTTAGAAATCTAATGCTATAGCCACTTGAACCATAGCCACCCTTTTCTAAAATGCTTGCTTCGCTATTGAATTGAGATCTAGGTCTTATCCAAAAAGTAATAGTAAAACTTCTTGTGCCTAAGTCAAAGATTGTATCATTTCCAAGATTTACGAAGTCATCAATTCCATCAAAGCTTAGAGCGCTTGAGAATTTTCCTTGAGTAAATCTTGGAGGAGTGTTTTCGTCTTCATTGTTTGGATCATCATCGTTAAGTGTTCCATTGTTGCTATTCCTAGAAAAATCATAAACCAAATTTTCTATATTTTCGTCAAAAGTCCAATAACCAATAAGATTCATAGGATTCTTTGGTAATATGAAAACCTCTCCACTAATTACTCCTTGTGTATAAATCTTAGAGCTTATCGAAAAATTTTTTAGAAATCCTAAGTTTCTATACGAGATTCCATTATTTCCATTGTATCTTCCAGTAATAACTTTCCAGCTACCATTAACTATTGTCCATGTTTCACTTGCATCGCTATTCTCTATATATCTATTGAAATAATCTGAAAATATTGTACCACTTTCTATTTGTATATCACCCTTTATTCCAGCAAGATTCAAAGGTTGTGAAGGCGTATAAACAAAGTATAGTGAATCTAATATAGGATCAAAGTAATATTCTCCATCAGTAATAGAAATTGTTATCGTTCTTTTTGACCCATTTGCTTCGCTCGCAACCTCTCTTATTATGGAATTTAATAACTGAAGATTTTGTTGAGCCTCGCTTATTATTGAAACATCTTTTGTCTTTTCTATTGTAGGGTTAAGTGCGTTAAGAACCAAAACTATTCCAAATATACTAAATGCTATTACCATAACCATAGAAATTAATGGACTTAATCCTAATAATGATTTTATTCCAATTTTTTCCTTCATTCGCATAATATAAACTCTTCGCATACTATCAATCCTATTTCATCATGTGCTTGATATTGTATTAACATATTTTTCTATTCTAGTGCCTAGAGAGCTAAACATTCTAATATCGAAAAAGTACGTGTAAGAGCTTTTCATGGCATTTGTTTGTATAATAATCTTTTCTTCGTATCCATTAAAAAGAATTTCTAACGTATAATTTTCTCCTGGCGTAATATCAAATTTTGTATCATATACTGTTGAATCTTCGATAATGAAATTTTTAGTTTGCTCTGGTGTTGTATTTATTTTTAAAGTAACATTAAGAGCTTCATTCCAAAAATTTATAAAAGAGATGTTAACAAAATTTGTATTGTTATGATAAGATGCTAAGTAGATTACATTAATTCTAAATCCTTTAGCTTTAACGTAATTTCTAACAAATGTTAAAAAGTCTAAAACATTTTCATTTAACTCATCATAAAAAGAGTAGATTGGTATCTTTGCGATCTCCTCTTTTATATTCTTAAATATTTTACTCTCAAGAGAACTTTCGATATAAGCTCTATCTAGTGCTGGTTGTGAAACTTTTATACTTGCTGCTAAAATTACTAACGTGACCATTAAAATTACTGCAGTAATTAAAAACATCTGGCCTTTTTTTCTAAGCTTTACAATTTTATTATTTATATTTCTCATAAGTATAAACTAGCTATATCTTTCTATTGCAATATATTTCTTATTCTACCACCAAAAATAAACCCTTATCTCTCTAGGCGAGTATTCTCCAATATAACCAGATATTATATAACTTACTGATGCTATATTTTTTTGTATTTCAGTTTCGGTAAGCCAATCTGTCAAATTCCTTTCCTTATCAAATATCACAACCTTGCAATTTATCTTTTTGCATGCTTGAATAAAATTTTTTATTGATTCAGAATCATTTCTAAGTGCATAAACTCTTAATAAGCCCTGAGAGTCGATAGTTTTTAATTCATCAAATATTTGTTCTTTATAGTTAGCTATAGAAACATCATATCCAATTCTTTTTTGAGCCCCAATCAATGAAATTATAGAAATTAGCATTATTGCAGCAATAGCTGCTTCTATTGTATAGATTCCCCCTTTTCTTACCACTCTCTTAAATTTTTTCATAAGCATCAATCTCTTGGAGAAACCTCTAATCTCAATCTATAGTTTAATTCTAATAAACCTCTTACATAATCATAAGATAAATTTCTAATTTGATTTAATCTTCTCGAAGAAACTACATATATTTCTTCTTCTGGATAAATTTGAAAATCTAAATAAGAAGAGTTTCTAGCAATAACATAGCTCTCATTCTTTGTTATATTCCAAAATCTTATATCATCTATCGTTCCATTATAAAATTCATTTCCAACTTTTCCAATTGCACAATCTTTTATTTCTATACTTTCGTTTGTAGTTATGAGTACATAATTCCAATCATTTAAATTTATACTTTCGTTTTCGATGCCATTAACATAAATAATTGGAGAAACAAATCCATTTGCTTTTATATTAGAATTTTCTATAATAATATTAACTGATGAGCTTAATTGAAGCAATACGCTATTATCATCATTTGGTTTAATCCAAAACTCTATTGTTTTTATATCTTTGTTCAGATCACTACAATCTAAGTAATCGTTTATTCCATCAAGTTGTAAAGCATAGCCAAATTTTCCTTCTACCCATGTTGGGCAATCATTATTAAAGCAACTCGTTGTATCATTTTTTAGTGTAGCATTAAATTCATTTCCAGAATAATCCTTTGCTATTTCTCCATAATTCTCATCAAGCTTATAATATGCTACTAGATTAAAATCTCCATAACTTTTTGGTAATATTTCTTTATTGTCTGAAAAGTATATGAAAACTCTTTCTATGGATTTTCCACTAATATTAGAAAATAAAGTTACGATAGATTTATTTAAGAATTGATCTTCACAAAAATTTTGGTAAGATAATTTTATAGGAATTTCTATTAAGTTCTCATCGTATGCTCTTATTGTAGAGTTCCACGCTATTTTTTTACAATCTTTATCAAATATAATATCTAAAGCTATTGGTTCGTTTATAAACTGATAACCCTCTCTTTCTCTTATTGCAATAGGAATTCTTTTAATTTTTTCAGTTAACCTTGGATCAATGTAAACCTCTTTTTCAGTTGGTTCGCCAAAAACTCTTTCAATTATCTCAGAGGCTTTTGCTTTGTATTCAAGAACATCTACTTGAAAAGATGACAAGTAATTTGTTATGTATATTGCAACAAAAGCAATTATAAATATGAATACGCTGATTGCTATAACAAAGTCAACATCCATGATATTATTTTCTTGTGAATTTTATTTATATTTTGGTAATTTATTGCACGTTTTCTTTTAATGTAGGTATTGCCAAATCTATCTTCTTAAGAACTTTTTTATATCTATCTTCTTAAGAACTTTTGTTTTAGTCGCGAGTTTATAAGATAAGAGAATATTGATAATATGAAAGCTTGAAAAGAGAAAGAAAAATGGGATATTTTTTAAACATTTAAATTTAATCTTAATACATAATTCTTTATGATGCTTTTCATAGATCCATTATATATCCTATTAGGGATTATAGGATACATATTCATGTTTTTCATAGCTAGCTTTATAGCTCCAAAGGTCGCTTCCAAATTTGCAGGAAAGTTCTCTCTGTTTGCATCGATGATTATTTTGGCATCTTCAATATTAATTGTTAGTGGAACAATAATATATCTTGCTCTTGCTTATGCTGAAGTTTACATAGATTTCACATTACTCGTAGTTTTTGTATTTATTTCAAACTTTATAATCTATCTAATCTCTCCTTTTATGATAAACTTATCTTATGGTGCCAAGCAAGATAATAAGCTGCAAGAAATTGTTGACGAAGTTGCTAAAAAATTGAAAGTTAAGAAGAAATTTAAGGCGATGCGGGTAGAAATGCCTCCTAATGCATTTGCCTACGGTAACTTCTTGACAGGAAGATTTGTAGCTGTTTCAACATCTCTTGCAAATATGGTTGATAGAGAAGAGCTAGAAGCGATTATAGGCCATGAGATAGGGCATCATAAGCATAGAGATGTTGCCATAATGCTAATATTCGGTATATTGCCTTCTATAATATATTATTTAGGATATTCAATGATAAGAAGCTCTTTTTGGAGAAGAGGTAACGAGGAAAGAAAAGGGAGTTCGCTATTCTTAATTGGCTTCTTGCTAGTTTTGGCAAGCTTTTTTGTACAGATTTTAGTTTTGGCATTTAGCAGATTAAGAGAGTATTATGCAGATTATGAAGGAGCAAAAGCAACAAACAAAAGAGCGATGCAATCAGCATTAGTAAGAATTTACAATTTTTATTATGAGACTCCAAGGGCTTTAAGAGCAATACAATCAGATAGATTTAGAACGCTATTTATACATTCCTTAGTTAACGCTTTGGCATCACCTTACGTAAGCGTAGAAGATATAGAGAGGATAAAGAAGAGCGAAGTGTCTTCAATTCAAGAATTCTTATCTACACATCCACCAATTCCTAAAAGATTAAGATCATTGGATTTAGCCTCATTATAATATTTTCCACATTATAAGATTTCTCCAAAGCAAATTTTGTATTTCACGAAATTTTTATATAAAGCTTTAATGCTTTATCATATTAAATTCTTTTGCTTAATTTCAAATATCTATATGTTTTGCTGGTGATAAAATGAAAAGATACTTGGAAGAGATAGAGCAAGCGCTAAAAACTTACAACCCAGAAAAGCCACTATTCCTATATTCAAGAAAATCTTTTGAGTGCAATAATTCCTCGAAAAAAATAAAAGACGAAATTATAAGAAATCTTATTACTGAATTTGGAGGTAGAGTTATATGTCTTGAAATCACTGGGGCAACAGAAATAAATTGTGAAGATTTTTATATTAAAAAAGAAGATATGATGGATCTGGAAAGAAGCAAGAACGCAATATATAAAGGAATAGTTTATTACGAAATCTTTGAAGATGAAATATTTGTAAATACTTTATACGAGATTCGTGATGAAACTGGATTGCAAACTCCTTTGGAAGTCG
>JAWAMY010000018.1:0-9744 GCA_038895635.1 Candidatus Pacearchaeota archaeon
ATCGAGCAATGAAATAGTTATAGAGTTATGATAAGAGGGTGTAATAGTATTAAAAAATACAAATATCATTTTATTACTTTACTAATAAGCCTAGTTATCGGAATTGTAAGTACTAGGTATTTAATATTTGAAAATAATTCTTTGATTGTAGAACATAGGGATGTAATATCTTTCCCGTTAAAAAAAATAAGTTTACAATATTATTTTTTTACTTGGATAAATTATGGGTCGCTACAATTTTACGAAGGATTGGCCCGATTTTGGCTATCACTTATTCCATTATTAATACCTACAGTAGAAATGTCTTCACGAATATATTTTATCTTTCTTTATAATTTTATTTTTTTAATACCTTATTTATCCTTTTTTTATATAATTAAATTTTTGTTTAAATTCGATGACAAAAAAACTTTTTTATTGTCCATTGTTTTTGCTTTTTTATTTTCTATTAATTCATACGCTATCCGAGCGTTCGCACCTCCTCATACTTATACTATATCTTATTCACTTCTTCCAACAATAGTATTAGGTACTATTTACTTTCTTAGAGAAGGTAGCTTAAAATCAAAATTTATTTTATCATTTTTAATTACATTGGCAATTACTCCAATAATTAGATATTTTGTTTTTGTTTCTATTTTATTGCTACTTACAACGCTAATTTATATAATATTTTTTAATAGGGCGTATTCTTTTTTAAAGAAAGTTATAAAAAACTACTTTATTCTCTGCTTATTATTAATATTTCTTAATTTTTATTGGATTATACCTTCTATTGCTTCATTTAGCTCAAAAGTAATTGCTCCTTCTTATGTTTTATCTTACGAAACAACTTATATGTTTTCCTCCTCATATAAACCTGCTGACATTTTAACTTTAAAGGCATCATGGTGGCCATATCTGCAATTAAAACCATTTCCATTTATTCCGGAAAGCATTTTTAATATTATACTTTTCTCGATTCCTATTTTAGCGATGGTTTCTATACTTTTATTCAATCGATATAATAGAGAAGAAAAATTCTTGGTGGTGGTTGGTGGCTTAATTTTATTATTGGGAGTTTTTCTATGGAGAGGAATTGCCAACTTTAATCCTATTTTTTCTAGATTTTATGAGTTTCTATTATTTTCAACCCATCCCTCGATTGGTTGGATGTTTAGAGTTCCTGGCTATTTTGGATCGTTAGTAGTTTTAGGTTATTCACTTTGTATTCTTTCTTTGCTTTCTTGGATTTTTAGAATGAGGAAATTTAATAAAATTGGAATAATTTTATGCATTATTATAATTTTATCATCTTTAATTATTGGATGGCAAAGATTTACAGGTGATTTGGACGGAATTCTGAGAAAAGGTTATTATCTCGAAGATAGAGAACATTATGATAGAGCACCTTATAACAAATCCATAGTTTTACTTTCTAATTATCAAGGAAATTTCAAAGCGCATCATACTGGAAAACCTTACATAAATCTTCCAAATGATTTGAGTAAATATCTAGAAAATTCTTTGAAAAGAGGTGATGAAAAAACAGTTTATTATATTTCTTATTTGAGTGGAGCAGATGCTTTAATCACAAATCTAGAGATCGTAGATCCAAAAATTTATTATATTTATCCAGAATCAAAGGAAGGTATTAATATATATTTGCCAGATAGAGAAATAAAAAATGTTTATATTCAAAATAAGGTTGCGATATCAAAAGATTTTGATTATAAATTATTTAGCTCGCTATCTTTGCTTAATAATTCTTTGTCAGTTGTAACAGAAGCAAGTGAGACCGCAGAATTAGAAATTAATCCAGATTTTTATTCTAATATCTTTTCCAAAAACTCTTTCTTTATAAAAACATTCGATGCAACATATCACCACAACCCATCAAAGCTATGGACCAGAGCATCAACTTCCGATCCGTTGCATGGATCTTGGCATCCTTATCTTGAACGGTTTAACATAGAAAATTGGCAATCTGATTATGGTAAAGGCTTGGTATTCACGTGGGCTCCAAATAAATTAGCAAACAAGGTAAACCCTACTGAAAAAGATTTGATTAATTTTTGGAGTTTCGAATCAGAAAGGGATGTAGAGGAGTGGAAGAATTATACAAAAGAAAATCAATTTAATGCTATTCATAAAGTTATTTGGGATGAAAATGAAAAAGCTATGAGAGTTGAGCTATGGAATTCTACTTGGGGATGGAAAACTATAAACTCTCCTTTGATTCCTGTGAAATACGGAGAAAAATACAATATAGCTTTTGATATCATGGCACAAAATGGCGAAAGCGTTCATTGCAAGGTTGTTGAACTCGACTCAAAGAAGAAATCTATTGGTAGTTATTACATTAGTAGTATTGGAAGTGGAAACTTCAGTTGGAAAAGAATAGATTTCTACTACGAACCTAAAAACGTATCTTCCTCTTACATTCAATTACAGATCTGGCATGGACACCAAACAAACAAATCTCTACCGAATATTATATGGGTTAAAAACTCTTCATTTTCAACTTATAAGCGTTTATTATTAGATAATATTTTTATTTATTCTGTAGATAATTCTACATCTGAAGAAAGATTAGAAGATCTTTTTGCTTCTGAAGAAACTCCGGCAGAGGTTTTGAATTATTCAAAAATCAACCCAACTCTTTGGAAAGTTCAGGTGAATGCCTCAAAACCTTTTATGTTGAGCTTTGCTGAAAGCTATGATCCTTTATGGGAAGCGAGGGTTTATAAAGATGGAAAACTGGTAGAGAAGGTAAAATCGCTTCCTCTTTACGGAGTTATAAATGGTTTTTGGATTAATACCACTGGCGAGAATTTAGAAATAGTCATAAGATACACCCCTCAAGACTGGTTCGAAATGGGATTGGTCATTAGTGGAATTACTTTTGCTTTTTGCATTTTCTATTTGATTTATGATTGGAGAAAAGGTAAAGGTGATATATGGACCAAGAGATTGGAAAGGAGCATTAATGAAAAAATGAGAAATTTGAAATTATTAAGAAGTAAATAAAAATAATTCAATATGTTGGATAATGCTTTACTTAATCTAAGATCGAAGAAGAATTATTCAAACCGAGAGCTTCTTATATTAGAGCTTTTCATATAATCAATAAAAAGAAGGATAACGCCTATAACTAAAAAATAGTAAACATATATCGCTATAAGATTTGCTCTATCTTCGAAGCCTTGCGCTAAGGCTATTGCTGAAATTATTAGAAGAAATAGAGCAAAAGCTATAGGAATTCTTTCATCTAATTTTAGCTTTATGGATATAGGAATGTATAGCAAAAGCAAAAAGAAGGAAAACTCATGTATCGTCATTGAAGGATAGATTTTATATAGAAAGAAAAGATATAAGAATAAAATAAATGCTTTTATTGGATGCTTTCTTGCCCATGTGATTAGTGAATTATATACTTTTCTCTTTTTAGTTGTTGTTCTATTCTTTACACTAATTTTAATATCAAAAAGATCTATTCTTATGACTTTTGTTAGTAATAATAAAAAACCTAAAAAAGCGAGAATCATAATTAGTACCCATTCGATGCTTGGAAGTACAAAAGGGTTGTATCTTTTATATATTATAACTGCTATCGTAAATATTAGTAAGAGTATGAAAACCTCTGACAAAATTCTGGTATAAGAATCTTTTCTCATTTTTCCTCAAGAGTTGATAAAAATACTTCTTTTTATTAAAATTTTTAAAAATTAATTTATATACCTAAAAAAATAAATTAAATATATATTAGCTGGTAGAAAAATTGAATTTTAACATGTGATCCAATGAAAAGGAGTACCGTGTTTAGAAATTCTAAAGTAGTATCTCTTGTGCTTACATTAATCTTAGTATTTGCGATACTCTTTTCAGGACCAGCAAGTGCTGTGAGGGTTGGAATAATCGGACTTCCGGAAATAGTTGATGTGGGAGAAGAAGTAAGCTTTCAAACTTACGTTGATATTGAAACAAGCGAGCGCGTTCCTTTCCAGAATTTCACTTTGGAGATTATCCATGTGGGTGGAGGAGAAAATGGTGAAGGAGAAAAAATTACTTGCATATTTGACATAAATGGAAATTTGCTCGATGGCTCTAGTGAGAAGTGCGAAGCAGTTAGCATAACTCCTTCTCATAGTTATTTAAGCTATGGATATGGGTATCTTTTTGGCTATGGTTATGGGTATGATGGCTCTTCTTGGGGCTTTCAGAACTATACATTTGGCGAAGGTTATGGATATGGTTATGGTTACGGGTATGGTTATCCAAGCTATGAAACTTCTGAACTTCTCTTCAATATAAGTTGGAATACAAACGATTTTAGTAATGGAGATTATATAATAAAATTCTATGCAACAGCAAAAAGTGGAAATAATTATTACATGTTTTCTAGCTCAGAATACGGAATTAAACTTGAAGTGCCAACAACCACTACGACTACTACAACATTGCCTGGAACTACAACAACCACCCTACCAACTACAACGACAAGTACAACTACTACTACCACTACTACTGTATCAGAGACAACAACTACTTTATCAACTGAAGGCGGAGGATATACCACAACTATAATGCCTCCTACATTTGCTGTTTCTGATAGAGAGGCATACTCATATTTAGGATCTGCGAAAGCTGGAGAAAGGTATTTGTTTAACTTCTCTAAGATAAACAACCTTAGTATAAGAGAGATGGAAATTCAATTTGCTTCTGATAGTAGAGGTTTTAGAATAGATATAGAAAGAATGGACTCGCCACCAAGCGATGTGCCTTCTCCTTTAGGGGTAATAGCTTCGACCAATGGCAGAGTATACAGCTACTTTAGAATAAATTGCTCTGTGCCAAATGAGAATATTTCATCAATAAGATTAGTATTTGATGTTCCTCGCTCTTGGCTAGAAGAGAATGGAATAGACCCAAGCACAATAACATTAGCAAGATTTTCAGAAGGTATTTGGACAAGAGTTTCGACTAGGCTAATTGGAGCGGATGAGCGCTACTATCGATTTGAGGCTACAATTCCTGGATTTTCAGTTTTTGCAATATTAGGAGAGAAGTTTGCACCAACAACCACAATAGAATTTACTACGATACCAACGACTATTCCAACAACAATATACGAGACTACTACGGTATATCCTGTTACTACAACAATAACTACCACAATAGAAGAGGAGAGATTTAGAGAAGAAGAGAGATTAATCAATATAATAATGATTTTAACTATAGTAATAGCAGTAATTTTAGTTGCAGCATTTTTGCTAATTATAAAGAGAGAAAGAAAAACCGCAGAAAGTGCTTAGTTTTTTATCATTTTTCAGATTTAAAACCTTTCTTTAAAATTATTAAATTATGAGGTTAATAAATTTAGGGACTGTAAAATTAAGAGAAGAAAATAAATTTTATACTATATTATTAGATGATGAAATAAAAAAGCTATATAAGTTAATAGATTATCATAGTAGCCATAATTCCTCGAGGAGAAGATATGGAAAATCATCGATTATAATAGAGGAGCTAGATGAAAGTGTTTCAAATTATATTGGGGATTTGTTCGATTTCTTGCTTCAATATCATATTAAAAAAAGATTCGAAGTATATAGACCTTGGTTATGTTAAGCTGATAAATTGTAGAAATACTATCAATAGCTTCTAAGAGCCTTTAAGTTCTACTGCAATTTTCGAAGATAAAAAAAATTAAGGCGAAATCTCGTTCTAGCAAAAACCTTTAATTTAAAATTAAAGATTAAAGATTGTAATTATTTTTCGGATGTTTTTATGGAAAGGCTTAAAAGGATTGGAAAAGATGATAATGGAAAGCTAATATATATAAGTAAAGAAGGTAGATTTTATCAGAGATTTGATATTGGTGAAGATGCTATTTTCGTTAACCTTCCATTGCCTCGAGACTATTGCCCTCATTTTGAGCTTTTATTTCCAATGGATTTTATAATTAAAGCAGGTATAGATAGCGAAGAAGGTGATAAAGTGGTAAAATTAAAATTTTTGGGAATTTTTGATAACATAGAAGGAGGAAGGAGAGAAATATATGTAAGTGAAGAAGGAGAATATTATTATAAGGTTGTGAAAGGAAATGAGGAGCATTATTATCCTATAAGGAGCAGAGAAGAAAAGGAGTACATTAATATGCATTTAGAATATATAGTAAAGCGAAAAAATCAAAAATAAAAAAGAAAATAAACAAAATTAAATTATGAAGAAAAAGATTTCAATAACGATAGAAGATAGATTTCTGAAATATATAGATTCGTTAATTGATAATTCGAAAATAAAGAATAGATCTCAAGCAATTGAGAGTATTGTAAAAAATTTTTTGGAGGTTGAGAAAAAGGCTATAATACTAGCTGGTGGGAGTGAAAGTGTGCTTAGATATAAAAATACTTATAAGCCACTAATGAAAATAGAAGGAAAGGAAATAATAAAGAATACAGTAGAAATTCTATCAAAATATGGTGTAAAGGAAGTAATAATAGCAACCCCTATAGCAAATAAGATAATTCCTTTGTTTAATGACATGCAAAATGTTAATTTTGTCTATATAGATGATAATTGTTCTGGTACTGCTGGAGCGGTAAAGCTTTGTGAAAAGTATATAAATTCTGATTTTTTTGTTGTTGCAAGTGATATTTATTTTGATTTTGATTTGAATAAAATGATGATGTTTCATAAGTCACATGGAGGTCTTGTAACGATAGCAATTACAACGACAAGATTAAATGAAAGTAAAGATCAGATAGAGTTTGAAGGTAACAAAGTTATAAAATTTGATTATGGTTCTAGAGAAAGAACCTTCTCTATAAATGCTGGCATTTATGCCATGAGTCCAAAGATTTTTGAAATTCTACCAAGGAAGGGCTCTTTAGAAAAAGATGTTTTCCCAAAGCTAACAAGTGAAGGTAAGATTTACGCTTATAATTTCTCTGGAAAGTGGATCCATATCGCTTAGAATATTTTTCATTTTCGGTATTTTATATTTTAGTTTAAGGTTTATTGATAGCAAAAATTACTTTTAATTCTACCGAAATCTTTAAATATTTAAAAATAGTATAAGGTAGTATAATGTAATACCAGGTAGTATAATTAATATTTCGAAGAAACTCTATCTGAAAATGGATAAGTATGTATAGAGAAAGGCAAAAGGTAAGAGCCGCGTTTTTTGATGTTGATGGCGTGCTTAAAGATTACTCCCCTCAAGGCTTAGCTCAAAGATTTGAAGAAGAAGCAATAGAGGGATTATCTAGATTAAATGAAAGTGGAATAATAATAGGCTATGCTTCTGGAAAATGTTGTGATTATTTATTTGAATGTGCTTCTTTATCAGGTACTCTATATGATAACAGCATAATTATTGGAGAAAATGGAGGGATAATAAGTTTAAACGGCTCTAAAATTGTTTACGATAGATATATGGAAGATTTATACAAAGCAAGAAAACAATTAGAAAGATATAAAAATTCTAATAACATTTATGAGATACCGAGCAAAAAGGGAGTATGCAATATTAGAGAAGAAGATAAAGAGTCTATGATAACTTTATTATTTGATCCTAGAGAAAAAGAGATTGTAGAAAGATTTTTGTATGAAAATCTTGATTGCTTTCCTAATCTACATATTTTGTTCGGTAGTTGTTACGTAGATATAAATCAAAAAGGTTGTAATAAGGGTTATGCTGTCCAAAAAGCTTGCGAACTTTTAGGATTGCCTTTATCAGATGTGGCTGCCGTAGGGGATGGAAATAACGATATTCCAATGCTAGATTTAGTTAAACATCCTGCATGTCCTTCAAACTCAAAAGAGAATATAAAAGAGCTTGTGAGAAAAAGAAATGGATATGTTGCAAGTTATCCTATAGGAAAGGGTACTAAAGAGATTTGCTTAGAATATTTATTAAGGTAAAGTATAAAATAATTATAAGTGTTGATTACATGAAAGATGTTTTGACAATAGGAGAATTGCTAATAGATTTTATTGGCGGAGAAGGCTCTTTGGAAGAAACTAAAACTTTTGAAAAATGCTTTGGTGGCGCTCCTGGAAATTTAGCAATAGCTTGTTCAAGGCTTGGATTAAAAGTAGCAATAATTTCAAGAGTTGGCAACGACGCCTTTGGAAGATTTCTTTTAGATACTTTGAAAAGAGAAGGAGTAGATACAAGTTATATTGAGATTGATGAAAAGCATAAAACTGGCTTAGCATTCGTCTCTCATATAAAAGAAAGGCAATTTCTTTTTTATAGAGGAGCAGAAATGTTCATAAAAGGAAGAGAAGATCTTGATAATTTCAAATACATTTGCTTTGGCTCTATACCATTAATAACGAAAACATCTAGAAGAGCTGTGTTAAAAGCAATAAAGATAGGAAAGAAAATGAGGGCAAAAATCTGTTTCGACCCAAACATAAGATTGAATCTCTGGAAAGAAGATACACTAAATTGGGTAAGAAAAATTCTTGAGAAGGTTGACTTATTACTTTTGACTGAAGAAGAAGCAAAAATAATATTTGAAGAAAGAAATCTAGAAACGCTAATAGAAAATATAAGAAAAAAATTCGAGTTGATAGGAATAAAAATGGGAGCAAGAGGATCGATGATAATACAAGGAAATAAGATAGTAAAAATGCCTGCAATAAAGGTTAAGGTTATCGACACTACAGGAGCAGGAGACGCATGGAATGCTGGCCTTCTATTTAGCTTGATTAATGGTTATGATCTAATTACCTCAGCAAAAATAGCAAATATCTGCGGAGCACTTTGTGTTAGCAAGAAAGGAGCGATAACAGCATTACCAAAGAAGAATGAAGTTTTAAGAATGTTAAAGAAATTTAGCTAATAAACTTATAAAATAAGAAAATGATTAATACAATTATTGGCTGATGCAAAAAATATATCTTCAAAGAATTTCTTCCTAAGAATGTAAATAGCTTAAAAAACTTAAAAGAAGATATTTTCCTTATTTTAAAACTCCTTCTTCCATTATGATAGAGAACATTTCCTAAATATATTCCAATTAAAATAAGTCCGAACCATGGAAAAATAGGAAAGTAATCTAAAGTTGAGAAGTTTCTAGGTGCTAATCCTAGAAAAAGTAAATAAGAAAAATTAAATGAGAATTGAGAGAGAAACATGCCTACTAAAATGAAGAAAAAACCAAAAATAAAATTTAGTTTATTGAATCTTACAAATGGGTAAGCTATAATAGAAGAAACTCCAAGAAAATGTAAAATTCCAAAGATTATAAAATCGTTTTTAAGAAAGATAAACGTTATTATAGTGATAAGCACTCCTAAAGAAAATATTTTTATACCCCTTTTGAGAAATTTAAAAAATCTCTTATTTCTATTCATATCTTTTATAGATCTTTGATAACTGATGTAAATGCATATTCCTGAGATTAGAATAAAAATACTTGCTACTAATCTTGGAAAAAAGAACCAGAAGAAGTAGCTTTTTATTAGTTTAATGTTTAGAAAGTAATAGAGATCGAATATAATATGAAATATTATCATCATTAATACAGCTATTCCTCTTGCAAAATCTATCTCTAAAAACCTTTCTTCTTTCATCTAATCATCTTTTATTTTTAGATCTGGAATTCATTCCAAAATCACAAATCGCAACTATAGGACATTTTTCACAAAGTGGAGATTTCTTTTTACAATAATTTTTTGCTAGCTCATCTAGCAAAGCATGATACTCTTTATAAACTTCTATGTCCTTTGGAAGGTTTTCATGAAAAA
>JAWAMY010000019.1:0-9204 GCA_038895635.1 Candidatus Pacearchaeota archaeon
GAGGTTCACGGTGTAGAATCTAATTGAACCGCACGCGTCACCCGTTGTAGTGCCCCCCCGCCAATTCCTTTAAGTTTCGGTCTTGCGACTATACTCCCCAGGTAGCACACTCTACGGCTTCCCTACAGCACCAATGTCTCTCGAGGAGATACTGATGTTTAGTGTGCAGTGTTTACTGCTAGGACTACAAGGGTATCTAATCCTTTTTGCGACCCTAGCCTTCATCTCTCACTGTCAGAACTGTACTCGTAAGATGCCTTCGCTCTCGTTAGTCCAATTAAGATCAACGTATTTAACCACTACCTTAATTGTACTTCTTACGTCTTCCAGTCTCTAGCTAAGTAGTATCTCCTGCTCGCCTCATACTTAAGATATGAGATTTCACAAGAGACTTACATAGCAAGCTACAGATGTTTTAGACCCAATAATTGTGGCTGCGACTCGGACTGCCGGGATTACCGCGGCGGCTGGCACCGGTCTTGCCCAGTCCTTATTCGCTTACCTTTTTACAGTAAGCAAAAGTTTCTCAGTAGAGAAACACTCTGGCTCGCTTTGTCACGCTTGCGCGCATTGCAAAAAATTCTTGACTGCTGCACCCCGTAAGGCTAGGAATGATGTCTCAGATTCCTTCTCAGGGCCTCTCCGCTAAGAGCCCTTACTGATCATCGGCTTGGTGGGCATTTACCCCGCCAACTACCTAATCAGCCGCAGCCCCACCTTAAGACCTTGCGTTTCGAAGATAATTCATTCCAGAAATTATCTTCTATTAAGTATTACCCTCAGTTTCCCGAGGTTATCCTTAATCTTAAGTTAGGTTAGCTACGTGTTACTGAGCGGTTCGCCTTCTTTCGAAAGACTTGCATGTCTAAGTACAAACCAGATAGCCGCAGCCGCCAGCAGGATAAACTGGATTTCTCACAAAACCTTACCTCCGACGGTTGGGTTTAGAATTGGGTGACATAACATGATGCTTTGCATACATCATACCTTAGCTAAAGTTAAGGCACTCATTTAACATTTTATATAGTAATTAGCTTAATGATAGTAATATTCTAATTAAACTACTTTATAAAATTTTCGTATAAAAATCTTTTAGTTTACTGTTAATCTTTAATTTATTTTCTTGACTTTAATAAAATTTATAAACCCTTAATTAATGAAATTTAATTTCGATCAAAATGAAAGACCTATCTTACGTGAATATTCCTGAATTATTTGAAAGTATTGATAAACATACTTCTTTTAAAGAGGATATTGTTGTTTGGCTTGGATTAAGGGCATCAGATTATAATTCAATTAGTTTTCTTTATCCAGATGCTATAGCAAGTACAAGATACGGAAAAGATTCAATTAATATTGAAAAAAAATATAAATTAGTATCTACTGAAAAAAATACAAAAGTCAGAACAGATTCAGATATTGAAGAGCTTGCTCCATATGTTAATGAGTTGTTCAAATCTTTTGACAATAATGAAACTTACTTGGTTTGTTATCATTCTTCAAGATTCTTAGAGAATTTGGTTAAAAATTATCCAAATGTACATATATTAAATTCTCCAGCTTATCTAAAGAGTCTTTTAGATAAAAAAAGATATGTTAGAAAACAATTACAGTCTAGAGATGTGAGAATAATCCCAGGTATTGAAGGGATAATTTCTGCAGATAATCTAGATGATGTAGCTAAAAAATTTAAATTTCCTTTTTTTGTTCAATTTGATAATAGTGCTTCTGGTTCTGGTTCATATAAAGTTAATAACTCTTCAGATTTTAATGATCTAATTCATAATTATAAAAATACTAAAGCAACTTTTATGAAGTTTATTGAAGGAAAGAGTTTAAATATTAATGCTGTTCAAACAAATAACTTTACTATTCTTGGAGAACCATCTCTTCAAATAATCGGGGCACCAGAATTGACTTCAAGACAATTTGGTTATTGTGGAAATGATTTTAATATTTCTTCAAAAATTTCTGAAGAAGAATTAAAGCAGATATTTGATATAACTTATAAAGTAGGAAAATGGATTGGAGAGCTAGGTTATCGTGGAATGTTTGGAGTAGATTTTATCTCAAATGGAGAAGAAGTTTATTTTACAGAAATAAATCCAAGATTTCAGGGTTCAACCTCTTTACTTATAGATAGACAAAACGAGTTGGGAAAGATACCTTTATCTTTTTTTCATTTGGTCCCATTTTTAGATGGATTAACTATTGAGCCTAATTTAGTTAGAGATTATAATGAAGATCAATCTCCTTTAAATGTATCTCAATTACTTCTTCATAACACTTCAGGTAGAGATCTTATTCTAGACTATTCAATAAATCCTGGTAGATACTTATTTGAAGACGACAACTTAATCTATCAGGGACCTGCCCAATATTTAAGCGATACTAAGTCTTATGATGAGATACTAATTGCTGGAGATGTTCCAGTTCATGGAACAAGAGTATTAAGAGACTCTGACGAGATATGTAGGATTTACACTTATAAAGAAGTTTTGGATAAAGATGGAAAAACATTGAATAATTTCGCTAAGAAGCTAATAAATAAAATTAATCAATCATTCAAGTATAAAAGTCAATAAAATGAGAAGGGAGATTGATTGTTTAGATAATAGAGTATTATCAACAATAAGAAATCCAAGAAATAAATTAGATCTTTTTAAAGAGATTCTATCAAAGAAGAATGTCTATTTAAAAGAAGATCCTGAAGATGTTTCAATACTACCTAGAGTTATAAGCAAACAGGAACATATTCATATAAAAGAAGTATGTAGGGAGTTAACTGAGACTGCTTTTTCCTATTTATCTAAAGTGATTAAAGGCGAGATAACCCCTCATTCTTCTAAGATTAATGATTTTATTTTACACATGCCAATAAAAAAACCAGTACTGTTATCTGGAAATGCAAGATACGATTTTCTAAAAGAGAATATTAATTATAAATTAGTTGAGATGAATTTTGTTAATGTTGGAGCAATGATAGAATCTACGGAATCTTGTAATTCTTTAATGACTCTTTTTCCTAGTTTATCTGACCATTTCTACTATGAATCGCCTCCAAAACATATCAAAAAGAGATTTCGAGAGAGAAAAGCTAAAAATATTTTATTATTAACGAGGGATGATTATTCTGATCAGATTTCAGATAGTTTTGATAGGGTCTATTTGAAGAATAAGTTAAGACCTCTCAATGTTAAGATAGTGCCTGAGAGAGAATATTCAAAGATTAGATTTAAAGATGGGAAAGCGGAATATGAAGGAGAATTAGTTGACTCATTTTATCTTAAACACCTTGATGGTACCAAAGGCGAGAATGATCCATTATTTCGAAATAGAGATTTTTGCTCAAATATGTTAAACTCAAAATCTTTTATTTTTGATAATTTAATTACTATGTTACTTGAGGATAAGGATTTAAGGTTTCTTTTGGAAGTAAATCCAAAGGTAAGGAGTTATATCCCTAAAATCATCGATTTAGAGAATGCTGACAGAATTTATAATTATTCAAGATATGTTCTTAAAAAAAGAGACACTCATTGTGGTGAGGGAGTTATTATCTCTCCTAGATTTATTCCTAAAAATATGGGATTAGATCTTATATTGCAACAAAAAGTCTATGCCAATTTATTTCCTGTTCTTTCAATTGAGGGAAAGGAAGGTTATGCAATTTTTGATACAGGAGTCTACGTTTCATATTCTTATGATTTAGCTCATGAGAGATTACTTAAATTTAATGTTTCAGGATATCTAACTCGTTTTTCTTTAGAAAAAGAAATTGTTAACCTTTCTCAAGGAGGAGGTTTAATTCCAACTTTGATAGAAAAATGAGTAGGATTAATTTTATTGGTTATTTTAAAAAACCATTTGATTTTGAATATATTACAGACAAAATTTTAGTTGATTCTTTAAATAAGTATAGGAATAATAAGGACGAGTTTATCTTCTCTGATTGGAATAATATCAATTTTGATTTATATTATAGCGGATTTAGTCTTAAAAATAATAAAATCCAAGAAGATAACCTATCTAATGATGATCTTGCTGTTATTCTTGAGATTCCAACAAGAACTTCCACTCATACTTCTATTGATAGAGTTTACCCTATTTTAGAACAAATGGTTGCTAATAATATTCGCTCAATAAATTCTGCAGAAACTTTTATCGAATATAAAGATAAATCCTATTTGTTAAATTATCCTAATCTTCCTTTTCCAAAGACTAAGTTAATAGACGGTAGTTCAAATATTGAGGAATACCTATCCGAATTTGGTAATTTTGTTGTTTTAAAGCCAATTGATACAGATGGAGGATACGGTGTTGTTAAGCTTCCAAATGATAGCAGTTTAGTTGATTCCTATATAAAGCAGAATGAAAAAGATTCTCCTTTTTTATTGCAAGAATATTTAGAAGAGATTGTTGAAGGTGAGAGATCTTTATTCTTTTTTAATAAAGAGTTTAAATATGCAATGCTAAAGAAACCAAAAAAAGGAGGGTTTAAGAGTAATGAAGATTGTGTTGAAATATTAGAAAGATATTCTCCTAGTAAGTCTGAACTAAAGACGGCATATAGAGCAATTTATACTTTAAACTCTCCTTCTTTATTAGAAAGAGTTGATATGACAAATTCTGGTAAAATTATCGAGATGACTATAGATTGTCCAGGTTTATATTTAGTTGAAGCAGGTATAGAAAATGAGATAGGAGAATGGTTCTCTGAATTAATTGATTTTACTCTAGAGAATAAAGAATAATTTTTATATTCTATCTTCTTCTTTTCATTATGCCAATTTTTGTAATACATGAACACTCTGCTACTAAACTTCATTGGGACCTTAGACTAGAGTTTCAAAATGTCCTAAAATCTTGGGCTGTTCCAAAAATACCTCCAACAAGAGCTGGAATTAAAAGATTAGCAATTCAAGTTGAAGATCATCCATTATCTTATGCTAATTTTGAAGGCGAGATAAAAGAAGGATATGGAAAAGGAACAGTTAAGATTTGGGATAGTGGAGAGTACTACCTTGAAGAAGAGGATGATAAAAAAATTGTTTTTATTTTAAAAGGTAATAAGTTAAGAGGGAAATATGTCTTACTTAAAACATCTTTCTCAAAAAATAGTTGGATTTTTTTTAAGATGAAGTCTTAATTATCTTATTATTCATAAATTACTTAAGTCTTATTCTTTTTCTTGATTATTATTTCTCTTTTCTCTTAATCTCAATAAACTCTCTCTACTTTTACTCTTTGATAAATTCTTCCATTGATGGAAGATTAGCATTTATCTTTCTCTTTTTAATATATCCTCTAGCTAATAAATAAAATACAAGACCTAGACTTTTTGTTCCTTTATTATTGCATGGAATAACCAAGTCAGCGTTTTTTGTAAAGTTATTGGTATCACATAAGGCCACTATCCTTTTATTCATCTTTACTGCTTCATTCATCGCATTTTTATCGACCCAACTATCACATATTATCACTAATTCTGGCTCGTAAAATTTTTCAAGTACGAGATTTGTCATCATTCCTGCAGGATATTTTTTTGTGAAGGCCTTTATTCCAGTGACTTGGCTAAATAAAGTTGCTGGCCTCCATCCAGCTTCTCTTTTACATACAAGAATAATCTCCTCAGGAGGATATTTTGATATATAATCAATAGCTTTTTTTATCTGTTCATCAATTAATGTAGTATTTAGAACTCCAATTGAATCAGCTCTTCTTCTATACACATATTTCCTCATGTCAGGAGTTATGACTCTCGTTCCAAGATGTATTCCGGTTTTAACATAATCCTCTAATGGCACTAATAAATCTTTTTTTTCTTCCAATTCTTCTTTTATCTCTTTAGTATTAACTACTTCAATTTTCTCTGCTAATTTCTTTGCTTTTTCTTTTAGCTCTCTTAATAATACACTTCTATCAGAGGTTCTCTTTTTCTTAATTTCGCTTTCATTTATTCTCTCATTATCTTTCGAATTCTCTTTATCAATAATTTCTTTACTTAATTTGTCTCCATTATTATTCCTTATTTCTTTATCTTGATTTTCTTCCAATTCAGATTTCTTTTTTCTTGGCATTTTACACTTTTTTAAATCTAAGAGAAAAATATGTTTTTAAATTCTTCTGTTTACACTTTAATTATCCTCGTCGATATCTTATTTGCACTAATTCTTACTTTCCTCGTAAACACTATATTTTAAATTAATCTACTCTACCCATTAATTCAATTTTTAATACGCCTAACAAGGGGACTTTTAACCAATCGATTAATCTCTTTAGGCTTTATAGAATTCACAAACTACTTCTTTCCAGTAAGGGTTGTTTCTTGCAGCATCTATGCAGTATGGATTCCTTTCATCTCCATTATAACATCTAGCAAGAACGGTATTTGTATTTTCTCTACAATCCTTTATACAATTGAATAACCTATAGTTTTTCCATACATATACATCTCTTTTAACATTTTCTTCATCTACAGGAATTACCTCTCCATAATTAATGTTTTCCATTTTTCTCCAGTCTGCACATACCAAAAATAAAAACCACCACTTTTTTTCCATACATATCTCTCTATCACTTTTTATTCTTCCAATCATTAGTCGCATTTTCTTATCATTATTATCCACTTTTACTGTAATATAGTCATAATAGTCTCCATCTCCTGCTTGCTTTTTCTTATATATTAGCCTTTCATTATTATCAATATTCATCTTTTCAATTTTCTGTTTATTTGTTGGATTATCTTTTTGATAACAAGTTATATTTACTTTTGTACCAGCACTAATACTAGGGTAGTAGTCCTTTTTGTCCATTCTATCCACATAACTTATTGTTCTATTTGCATCTCCATAAGTTCTTATGTAAAGAATATTCCTTTCTACTCGATTAAAAGTTTCTAGGGCTCCTAATTCTTCAGCAGTATACAGGCTACTATCAAATTTCCAAAATAGCTCTCCTGTTGTTGCTTGATCATTAGGAGGCGTAGTTGGAATAGGCGTCTGCCAATTAGTATCTTGCTGTATTTTGCATTTTATATCTACGAATTCACTAGTTTTTACTGCATCGAGGCACTCATCTGGATCCCCCCAACATATAAAAGATGCAACTGGATCACTTCTTATATTCGTACATCTAAATAACTCTTTGGTATGATAATTTAAAACATCATTAAATTCTATTGCTAGAGAAGCATCTTCACTTGCTTTTTCCTTTGCCAACCTTCTAATTCTTAAAATGATAGCATCACTAGTTGTAGAACTTTTAGTCATTGTCCATTTATCAACCGCCATTATACTTCTTGAATTAGGATAATTAATCACATTGTTAAATACCAATACCTCTCCTTTTTCAGATAATCTTGTTCCTATAGTTCTACTATAACTCCCATCCCTAGTACTGCAATTTATGATTAAAGGTTTTGACCAATCGAATTTGGCTTCTTTCTTTGAATTTACGTAATTAGCTTTCGGCACAACAATTGCTCTTCCGTATGGCCTTGGCCAATTTGTCCAAAACCAACTGTCCCAATTTCTTGAGCAAGTTTCACCAAAAAGGCTAGGATCTGGTTTAAAATTTAGTGTTCCTAATGATAAAGCATTGAAATTAATTGCAGATAAATCTCTAGTATCAATTTCTGCTTCAATTAATGTAGGCGAGGATGGGTCTGGTGGTTCAGTAGGGTTAGTAGTCGATATACATCTCAGTATATTATTCCACTCTGCAATACTATTTCCAACTGCAATTGTCTTATTATCTGGATTAATCTCGATTCCACTACCAATAAAATAACAGTTTTCTATATTTAAATTCGGATTATCTTTTAGCATAAATACTACTTCTTGAGAGTTACAATCCATTTCGAAAATATAATCTCCACTCGCACTTGTTTTTGTATAATATTTTAAATTATCCGGATTATTTTGGTTTGCAGACTCTAAAGATTTTAAAACATAAACATGTATGCCTTCAACTCCAGCTCCAGATTCATTAACGACTCTTCCTTTAACTCCACATGATATTTTAGGAAAGTCAGACTGCGCTTCAAGTAATGTCTGAAGCGAAATATTCTCACAATCTGTCCTTGGTTGAGATGTAGGCCAATTTGACGGTGACGGTCTAGGATTACATACTCTTACTTTTATATCATCAGCATCATGCCAGCCGATTTTATAATCTGCTGCTTCATACCAATAAGACCTACCCAAAGTCCAATCACTAAAATTTGCACCATTTAATATCCACTTATTTAGAGCATATAATCTACTTCGACCATTTATACGAAATCTTATCTCATTTCCTTCATGCCAATCTGGGATTCCATTCCATTTATGCTCTTCATCATTCCAAGCAATACAGTCATTTTCAAAATCAATCCAACTTTGTAAGGAGCAGTTTTTATTTGTCAATATTATTTTTATATCATCAGCATCATGCCAAACTAATCTATTTCTCTTTTCCCAATTCTCTAATACATAAGGAGGATGAGATGGAGTAACATACTCAAATGCAAATATTGAATAGAAATTTAGGAATAATAAACTTAACAGGATTATAAAAAGTAATATTTGCTTTTCACCTCTTAATAAACTGCTTTCTCTCATCTTACTTTTATTTACAGATATTCCAAATTTATAAATCTTTTTATTCCTTTTTTTCAAAATTTCTCTGATGTGTTTATTTCTTAGAAATGGATTTTGATAGAATAGTTTGTTGAAACTAGGGAATCATTTATAATTAATTAAGGTAAAGTTAAATAGCTAATAAATTAACTAAAACATTTTTCAGATAGAAATTTTATAACGAAGGTTTAATAATTAAATCATACCGAACATTTAACCAATGTTGCTATTTTATCCGTTCTCTTATCTAGTTGTGGCATATTGTATTAGCCCTCAATAAGTAATTAATCTCTATAAACTTACTCATATATTAATACTCTTTATATCTAGTTTTAGAATTGCTCTATTAAGCTCTTTTCACTTCTTTTTCTATTTCTTTTAGTCTTTTTATTTTGCTATCTCTTCCTTTCCCAATAGACCCAATTTTCACAAAATCCGCTTCAAGTCCGATAGCTAAATCAATTAATATCGTCTCCTCTGTTTCTCCACTTCTATGAGAGAATATTTTTTTTATCTTTTTGTCTGAACAATAATCTGATATTTTCTTAACTTCAATTAAAGAACCGCATTGATTTGGTTTTAT
>JAWAMY010000020.1:0-9013 GCA_038895635.1 Candidatus Pacearchaeota archaeon
CCTCGCATAGAAAGAAACGTTCGCGATGATAAGTAACTTGTCCATTCTTATAATCAAAGAAGCTAGCATCTATCAAAGACTTCAAGCTATTTCTTGCCCAGCTTCTCGGTCGAATTTCGTTAAAGATTTTATACTCTCGAGAAAGCTCAGCTTTTTCCAGTTTTTTGCATCTTATTGGCTTATATCCAATTTTAACAAGCGTCTTGTAAGGAGCTGCAATCACTTCGCACTCTTTATCTCCTCTACCTTGACATTTTATTTGAATTGCTTCTATGCTTTGGTCATTTATACATAACCTTAACTAAGAAATTTATATATTCCTTTACAAAAATAATTATAACATGCTTGTATTACCTTTCGAAAAGATAAGAAAAAAAGATGTTTTTCTAGTTGGAGGAAAGAATGCATCGCTCGGCGAGTTAATTTCAATAGGAATGCCTGTACCAAATGGATTTGCAATAACAGCAGAAGCATATAGATACTTCTTAAAGAAAAACAAAATAGAAGATAAAATAAGAGAAATATTTTCTAAATATAATCTAAAGGATGTAAAAGAATTGAGAATTGCTGGAAGAAAAATAAGAAAATTAATACTTGATGCAAAAATTCCAGATGATTTGAAAGAAGAGATAATAAATGAATTCAAAAGAATGAAGTTAAAATACGTTGCTGTAAGAAGCTCGGCTACAGCAGAAGATCTGCCAACTGCATCTTTTGCCGGACAACAAGAAACATTCTTGAATGTAGATAAGAAAATGCTTTTAGATAGAGTAAAAAGATGTTTCGCTTCTTTATTTACAGACCGTGCTATTTCTTATCGCGAGGACAAAGGATTTGATCATATGAAGGTTGCATTAAGTGTTGCTGTACAGCATCAAATATTTTCTGATGCAAGCGGAGTTATGTTTACTATTCATCCAGATACTGGTCATAAAAATTTCATTGTAATAAATGCAGCATTTGGTTTAGGCGATGTTATAGTGCAAGGAATGGTCACTCCGGATGAATTTCTTATATTCAAGAAAAATTGCAAAGTTATTGAAAAGATTTTAGGTAAAAAGAAAATAATGGAAGTAAGATCATCAAAAGGAGTTAAAATAATAAAATTACCTAAAAAGATGCAAGAGAAGTTTGCAATCACCGATGAAGACGCAGAAACTCTAGCAAAGTATGGAAAAATAATAGAAGAACATTACGAAGTTGCAATGGATATAGAATGGGCTAAGGAAAGGGGGAAGTTATATATTTTGCAGGCAAGACCAGAAACAGTGCACTCATTTTCTCGAGATGTTTATGAAAAATATGTATTGCTTGAAAGAGGTAGATTTTTCTTTGAAGGAATTGCAATTGGAAATAAAATTTCTACTGGTGTTGCAAATGTAATAAAAAGTCCTAAAGAAATACACAAATTCAAAGAAGGTGAGATTCTGATAACAAAGAGAACAAATCCAGATTGGGAACCAATAATGAAATTAGCTCGTGGTATAGTTGCTGAAGAAGGAGGAAGAACATCACATTGCGCAATAGTTAGTAGAGAACTTGGCGTTCCTGCTGTTATAGGTGTTAAAAATGCTACAAAATTAATTAAAAGCGGTGAAAAGCTTACAATAGATTGCTCTACTGGAAAAGGAAGAGTTTGGAGAGGCGAGCTTGCCTACAAAGTTATAAGGCATAAGCTTAGTAAAATTCCTAAAACAAAAACAAAGGTTTATGTTAATTTAGGAGTGCCAGAAGAAGCAATAGAAATTTCTCTTTTACCTGTAGATGGCTCTGGATTAGTAAGAGAAGAATTTATTATAGGCTCGCAAATAAAAGAGCATCCTTTAAAGATGATAAAAGAAGGTAGAGAAAAAGAGTTTATAGAAAAGTTATCTAAAGGAATAGCAAAGATAGCTTGTGCTTTCTATCCTCGCGAGATTATAGTTCGTTTTTCCGACTTCAAAACGAATGAGTACAGAAATCTTAAAGGAGGAGAAGATTTCGAAGATATAGAGGAAAATCCCATGATAGGTTGGCGAGGAGCATCTCGCTATATTTCTCCAGAATTCGAGAAAGCTTTTAGAGCAGAGATAAAGGCCATTAAAAAGGCAATAGAGGATTTTGAACTTAACAACATAAAAGTTATGGTACCATTTTGCAGAACGATAGAAGAAGCAAAGAAGGTTTTGAATATCATAAAACATGAAAATCTGAAAACAGAGATCTATGTTATGGCAGAGATCCCAAGTAATATAATTCTTGCAGAAAAATTTGCTAAACTCTTTGATGGCTTTTCTATTGGCTCTAATGATTTGACTCAACTGACGCTTGGAATAGATCGAGATAATGAAAGGTTAGCAAATGAGTTTGATGAAAGAAACGAAGCAGTAAAGATATTGATAAGAGAACTTATTAAAAAGGCTCATAAATATAGAAGAAAAGTAGGAATTTGTGGAGATGCCCCTTCTACTTATAAAGATTTCTTAAAATTTCTTATTGATGCTGGAATAGACTCTGTTTCTGTTACTCCAGACGTTGCTCTTGAAACAAAATTAAGAGTGGCAAGATTAGAAAAGATTAGAAAGAAAAGAAAGAGCTAAAAAGAATAAAACTAGCAGGCCTATCAAGAAATTCTTTCATTTCAAAATTCTCACGTTATATTGAGAGGTTAATTAAAAATTTAAAATCTTTCAAAATTATTTATCTTTATGGATTTAGAAATACTATGTAAGACAAAGTGGCATCAAGTAGGATATTTCAATGAGAATCGCGAAGAAGACGAGAAGGTTACAAGGTTTCATTTTTGTAGAATTTATTCTCCAGCAGAGATGGGAAGAGAAGTCAAATACTTAAGTTCGTTGGGTATAGTTGCAACTTTAATCGAGTGCGAACCATATAAACACGATGGAAGAGATTGCGAATTTTGCGAATATAAGAATTGTAGAGGAAATGTAAATTTATTTGAAAATGACAAGAATTTTTAAGCTTTATAAAAGTTTAAAATAGAATTAAATCATGAAGCTTTTAGTTTTAGTGATATTAACATTGCTTATTTTACCAATATACGCTAGTGCAGAAGAGATAAAGTCAGCGAGCTTTTCAGAAATTTCTTTTGTCGTACCAAACATAAAAGTAGAAAAGACATTCAGATTAATGCCAGGAAGCTTGCAAAAAACAGTGTTTATCCACTATGCTAATAATAGAAAAGATGTTATAAAAAATCAACCATGCTATAAATTACTCGGTAGCAAATGGGAGAAATTACCAATAACCTATGTTGTGCACCCAGATTTAGAGAATATAGATCCAAATGCAATCTATAGTGCTGCAGAGACATGGGATTCTGCTACTTCTAAAGAGCTTTTTGATAATAGTGTTATTTTCGATTCTAATGCAAATTGGGATAGCGAAGCTCCTGATGGAAGAAATGAATTATCTCTTGGAAATTATCCCCAAGAAAATGTTATTGCAGTAACTGTTATTTGGACAGGTATTCCAATTGGAAGCAAGAAAAGACAAATAATAGAATTTGATATATTGTTTGATACAGACTTTCGATGGGGAGATGCAGAAATAGATGGAAGCTCTGTAATGGACCTTCAAAATATAGCAACACATGAATTAGGACATGGCTTAGGATTGGCAGATGTATATACCTCTTCATGCTCAGAAGTTACAATGTATGGTTATTCTAGCTATGGAGAAATCAAAAAACGAACATTAGAGAAGCCGGATATAACAGGATTGCAAAGATTATATGGAATATAAATTAATTAAGAAATAGTGAAATTATTTTATTTTTTAATTCTTTCAAAACCTTTTTTGATTAATTTCTGATGGAATTAAAACATTCTTAATAGAAATTTTCTTTAACTTAATAATAATGAAATGACATATTTTTTCAAATAATTTTTCCGAAATTTCACGAGAAATATTTAATTTTATAAACTCTCATAAAAAATAATATCCTATGCCAATTTTAGAAACTTTTAACTTAACTAAGATTTTTAATGGATTGATAGCGGTAAATAACGTTACTATTAGCATAGAAGAGGGAGAAATATTTGGCTTGCTTGGTCCGAATGGCGCTGGAAAAACGACACTAATTTCTATGTTGTGCACGCTGCTGAGACCAAGCTCTGGAACAGCAAGGGTAAATGGCTTTGATATAATAAAACAACAAAGCAATGTTAGAAAATCTATAGGTATTGTTTTTCAAGAACCAAGTTTAGATAATAGATTATCTGCAAGAGAAAATTTGGAGATACATGCAGGACTTTATAAAGTGCCTAAATCAGAAAGAAAAAATAGGATAGAAGAAGTTTTGGAATTGGTTGGATTGACAGAACGCGCAGAGGATCTTGTAAAAACATATTCTGGTGGAATGAAAAGAAGATTAGAAATAGCTAGAGCTTTGATTCATTATCCAAGAATACTTTTTCTAGATGAGCCGACATTAGGGTTAGATCCGCAAACAAGAGAGCATGTCTGGAAATACATAAAATTGTTAGCTAAGAGAGAAAATATAACCATTTTTCTTACAACACATTATATGGAAGAGGCAGACGCTTTGTGCAATAGAGTGGCAATAATGGATTATGGGGAGATAAAGGTTTTAGATACACCGAAAAAACTGAAAAGTAAATTAGAAGGTGATGTAATAATCTTGGAAGTAGATGATGCAAGCAAATTGGAAGAAAATATAAGAAGTTTCGAGGAGGTCAAAAATATAATTGTAAGAGATAATAAGCTATTTATTACAGGAAAGGATGCAGAAATTTTAGCACCAAAAATTATAGAATTCATAAATAAGAACAATTTTTTGGTAAAATCTATTAACATAAGAAAACCAAGCTTAGGGGATGTTTTCTTACATTATACTGGAAGAGAAATTAGAGAAGATAAAGTTGAAAAAGATTTAGAAATGTTAAAAAGATTTAGGAGATTTTGATGATAGAATTAGAAGCTATTTATTGGATCTTGAAAAGAGAATTGATAAGATTTTGGAGAGACAGGTCTAGAGTGATAAGCTCTTTTATTCAACCAATGCTTTTCTTGCTCGTGCTTGGTAGCGGTTTTAGTTTTCTTAAGATTGGAGATATAGATTATCAAATATTTCTATTTCCAGGGGTTGTTGCTATATCTTTAGTTGGCATATCAATAGCTACTGGAATTTCAGTTATTTGGGATAGAGAGTTTGGCGTTTTAAAAGAGATTTTAGTTGCTCCTATATCAAGATTCTCGATATTTTTAGGAAAAGCTCTAAGTGGTTGTTTAATGGCATTAATCCAAGGTTTCATAGTTATTTTATTAGGAATATTTCTCTCTATTCCAATTAATTTAGATGTACTTTTGATTTCGATCTCATTAATGATTCTAATTTCCTTAAGTTTGGTTAGCATAGGTTTAATAATAGCTTCTCTTATAGAAACAATAGAAAGCTTTGGAGTTATAATGAATTTTCTAGTTTTTCCAATGATATTCTTGAGCGGAGCTTTCTATCCGTTAGCACAAGCTCCAAATTGGTTAAGAATAATCTCTTATCTAAATCCTTTAACTTATGGGGTAGATGCGTTAAGATACGTAATAATAGGTAAATCTTATTTTTCTTTTCCGGTTAGCGTTTCGATATTGATTTGTTTTTCACTTTTAACTCTATTGATTGGTAGCTTTGTCTTTAACATGCAGAAATAGATCTTTTAATGAGTTCTAATATAAATTTGTAATGATTTGTTACAATCTTTATACGAAATGATATATAGCAAAGAATTTTCCTTTATTTGTGCCCATTTTTATTATTCAAGATCTAAAAAATAGCTTTAATAGTAAATATTACTACTAAAGGAATAATAATAGAAAGTATAACTGCTATAATCGATCTAACAAAACTAGTATTATGCAATTCTGAAATGCCTATTGAAAGAATAGCTATAACCCAAAAGAATATTATTACTATTAAAAGCAATATGTAGTGTAGATTTAAAAATAGAAAGAGAAAAGCAATAGGTATTGCACATAGGTATGGTGTCATAGAGTATATAACAGCTTTAAATGTATAATCCCAAGTATTGCTCACAATTCTTACTATTTTTATCCACAAATGAAGGTACAGAGACTGAAGAATAGAAAAACCAACCATAAATGCCAACTGAATAAAAAGCCAGAATACATAAAACAATATTATAATGAGGTAATTCTTAGCGCTAAGAGTATTTATTAGCATATTACCAATCGAACCAAAAGAAAATATATACGAAAATGAAAATAAAATTAAAAAGAGTGCAGAAAGCGAACATGTTGTTAAATATAAAATTAGTCCATACTCTATGGTTTTTCTTAATTACTCTTCTTTTATCGTTTCAAAAAGTTTTCTAGGAGAAATTAATACCATTTTTATCTTTTCAAGTATTCCGAGGTTTACAGTTGATAAGGAAGAAGATCTCGAAATATTAGATTTGGCGGATGAAGCACCTTTTTCTACACTTTTGACAAACACTTTTAGTGCTTCTTCTATTGCTTTATCCACTTCCTTAGGAGAAAAACCTTGTGAGATCAAATCTTCACGAATACTTTTGAGGCTATAGTTTGCTTCTAATCTTCTTTTTATTTCGTCTTTAAGAGACTCTGCCATATAAGAATTATTAGCTTCAAATACTTTAATTTAAAAAAATAGTATTACAAATGTCGATTTTTAACTACCGATTAGTTTTAAAAATTAACGGTTCATAGAAAGATTAGGTAAAAATTGTTATAAATGTTAGAATTAAAAGAGATAGCCATGAATAAAAAAACAAGAAGTGGAATACTATTCATTTTATTCTTACTTTCTTTAGTTATGAGTGTTTCTTCCTTAGCTACTGCTGGCTTGGTTCCAGAACCTACATGCTATGATTCAGATGGTTATAATATTTATACAAAAGGTTATGTTACTTGGGGCTCTTATAGATACGAAGACTTTTGCTTTAACTCTCAACAGATTCAAGAATATATTTGTAATGGAAATGTAGCTGCTCCTGTTGGTACAGTATGCCCAGCAGGCTATTCTTGCGTAAATGGTGCTTGTGTATTTTCTACAACCTCTTCAACAACATCAACCACTAGTACGACAATTCCTCAGCAGCAATATTGTACAGTGTATGCAAGAGTTTTTGATTGCAATACAAATCAATTAATAGGAGGTGCAACAATAAATCTTGAAGGCCGAGTACAATACAGCTCTTCAAGTGGCTATGTAACATTTTATAATATTCCTACTGGTTATAGAACAATTACCGCAAGCATGAGTGGTTATACTAGCGATAGTAGAACATTTTATTGCAGTTGCTCAAGCAGCGTTTATGTTGATTTGAGAATCTGCCCAATAATTACCACTACAACGAGCACTACAACTACGAGCACTAGCACGACAATCTGTTGTATATCAACAACTATCCCGACAACCCTTCCTAAATATTGTACATTTAGAGTTAAGGTTTATGATGACTCTACTACAAATCCTTTGCCCGGAGCTTGGGTAACTTTAGATGGAGGGAATGCACAAATTACGCCTTCTAATGGAATAGTTTATTATTATAATGTACCAGAAGGTTATCATACAGTCACAGGAAGCAAAAGTGGCTATAATTCTGACTCAAAATCCGTATATTGTAGTTGCGGAAGAACAATAGATGTAACTTTGAGGCTTTATCCAATAATTACAACGACAAGCACAACGACAACCTCGACAACGACAACAATTCCTCAGTACTGCAATATAGAAGTTTTAGTTCTTTACGATTCTACAAACAATCCTCTACCAGGAGCTTTAGTTAGCTTAGATGGAACAAATTATAGAATTACAGATAGCAGTGGTCTTGTCATTTATTACAATGTTCCAGTCGGATGGCATAGCATACTTGCAAGCAAAGAGGGCTTTACTGAAGATGGAACAAGGATTTACTGCTCTTGCTCTCAAACACATAGAGTGATATTAAGGCTTTATCCGATAATTACCACATCAACAAGCACTACGACAACGTCAACAACGACAAGCACGAGTACGACTACTTCAACAACCTCTACAACAACTACTACAACCACGGTTCCTTCAGGAAAATGCGCGGGCTATTGCGGATATCGCTCTCCTTATGGATGTTGGTGCGACGAGAAATGCAAACAAAATGGAGATTGTTGTGATGATGTTTGCTTAGGCTGTCCTGGATTATCGCATTGTGGAGGTAATGAGATTTACTGTGCAATTACAGTAAAAGTCTATAATGATTCTACGAACAATCCTTTAGAAGGCGTATTCATAACCTTAGATGGAAGCAATGTCAAAGTAACTGGAAACGATGGAACTGTAACATATTATGGAATAACTCGAGGACTCCATACAATTTTTGCAACAAAAGCAAACTTTATACAAGCAATACAAACATTTAGCTGCGAAACTACAGGACATAGAGAAATAGTAATAAGAATGTATCCTTATCCAACAACTTCTACAACAAGCACTACAACTTCAACAACTTCCTCAACCTCAACGATTTCTTGTCCTTCTTGTTCTTGTTACAATCCTTCACAATACTGTGATATAGAAGTGATGGTATATCATGGAGATACATATAATCCAGTAGCTTTTGCCACGGTTTTCCTAGATTCTCGCTCTGAAACGACATCAAACTCTGGAATAGCATACTTCTATAATATTCCTGTGGGCTCGCATGTTATAGAAGTTAGCAAGAGTGGATATTACTCAAAGTCGCAAACAATTTATTGCTCTTGTGGAGAAACCAGAAGAGTAATAATAAGATTATATCCGATAAGAGACCCGACAACAAGTTATACAATATACGCAGAAGGCAATGGTTATTGTCATGTAGATGTTTATGTAATAGATGCAAACACATCCTCTCCTATAGAAAAAGCAGAGGTAAAATTAGATGGTAGAAAAAAATTATTAACAAGCGTAAATGGAAAGGTTGAGTATTACCTAATCCCTTCTGGTTGGAGAAGCATAAGCGTTACCAAAGAGGGTTATTACCCAGAGTATAAG
>JAWAMY010000021.1:0-8535 GCA_038895635.1 Candidatus Pacearchaeota archaeon
AACCCGCAATAGTAATCAAACCAACAACTGTCACTAAAGATAGAATATCTTTTGTTAAATGCCCCACTTTTACTCCCAGGGCAATAAGAATTAGAGAAAATTCACTTATTTGAGCTACAGTAAGCCCTGCCATAAATCCAGTATTCTTACTATATCTAAATATTCCCATTAGAATCATCACAATTAGCGGATTTCCTATTAGAATAAATATTGACAGAATGAGTATAGTAATCCAATGGTTTTTTATACTTCCAAACACCATTTGTGCTCCAAGCAAAATAAAGAAAGAAATGATAAAGAATTCTCTTAATGGCTTTAGTCTTGAGCTGATCTCATAACTATATGGTGACATAGACAATAAAATTCCAGCAATTAGAGCCCCTACTTCTATACTTAATCCAGCATATAGAAAGTATGCAGATATTCCCAATCCCCAAGAGATAGCAAAAACGAATAGAAACTCTTGCGATTTTGCAAAAAAAGAGTTTAATTTTGGTAATAGGAAGTAACTTAATGGGAAGAGAATTATTATTGCTATTCCTCCTTTTAGAAATATTGTAAGGATTAAACTACCTATCTCAAATCCTTTAGCATTTGACATTGAAGAGATGATTATTAAGATTATAATTGCAATTAAATCCTGAACTAGTAGAAATCCTATGGATATTTTTCCATATAATTTGTCTAAAGCTTCCTTGTCTGAAAGTAGTTTCATTATAATAATTGTTGAAGAGAAAGTAATTGCTATAGAAATATAAATCGATGTTAATACTGAAAAACCAAGAGCTATGCATATAAAGTAACCAATAATTGAAGTAAAAATAACCTGTCCAATTCCTGTAATAAGTGAGATTTTACCTACTTCTCTTATTGTTTTTGGATTTAGATGGATTCCTACGATAAATAAAAGAAATGCAATTCCTAATTGAGAGAAGATTTCCAGTGTTTCAGTGTCCGGTAGCAAATTAAATAAAAATGGACCGATGATTATTCCTGCAACAATATATCCAATTATTAAAGGTTGTTTTAGGAGCCTCATTATGAATGAGACAACTAGAACAATTAACATTGCAATGCTTATTTGTAAAAATATTGTTTCCATACCTTCAATTATTTATTCTTAACTCTAATTTTTTTTATTTAGTTCTTGCATATCTTCGCTCCATATCCTATACTTCTCATTAATTGCTTTTATTGTATCAAATATAACTATTACCGATAAGGATATAGTCAAAGATATTAAAATAAATATCGGAGGAACTGGAGTTACTTCGATTATCTCTCTTAATGGGGAATAGATAATTAAGATACTCGTTATTATAGTGATTATTGATACATAAACCAACGGTTTATTTGTGAAAGGATTTCGTGTTAGAGTTAATTTTCTAAAACTTCGGAAGTTGAACGCATTAGTTATTCCAAAGAATACCATTGTGAGAAAGGTTATTGTTCTTGCTGTCTCTATGTCTGTTCCATTTTTTAGTAAATAATTAAATACGATGAGAGAGCCAACGCTCATTGTTAGTCCAGCGATAGATAGCATTAGAAGTATTGGTTTAGTTATTATAATTGATTTTTTTCTTGGTTTATGGGACATAGAATCTCCCGAATAGGGATTAAATGCAAGAGTTATAGCAGTTAATTCATCTGAGAATAAGTTCATAAATAAGATCTGAATTGCAAGTAAGGGTATCGGAAGTCCGATTACTGTTGCAAAAAATATAATCGCTACTTGTGATAAGTTGATTGAAATTTGATAACTTGAAAATTTTTGTATATTTGTAAATATTGTTCTCCCTTCTTTTATCGCATCAACTATTGTTACAAAATTATCATCTTTTAGAGTGAGATCTGCAACACTTCTTGAAACATCTGTTCCATTTTTACCCATTGCGACTCCTATATGTGCTTCTTTAAGTGCAGGAGCATCATTTACTCCATCTCCTGTCATTGTTACAATATCTCCATTTTCTTTTAGTGCACGAACAATTCTTAATTTGTGCTCAGGATTAACTCTCGCGAAAATTGTTGTTTCTTTTACAACTATTCTTAATTCATCATCACTTAATCTGTCTATTTCATATCCTTCAAGAATTCTCCCTTCATCTAGGGATATTTGATTTGCTATATTTAATGCGGTTTCTTTATTGTCCCCAGTTATCATCTTCACTTTTATTCCTGCTTGACGACATATTTCTATTGCTTCTTTTACTCCTTCTCTAGGCGGATCTTCAATACCTACTATTCCTAAAAATATCAAATTTTCTTCAAATTTATCTAAAGAATTGATTTCTATTTTTCTATATGCTAAAGCTATTGTTCTAAATGCTTTTGATGTTAGTTCTTTATTTGCTTCTAAAATCCTTCTCTTATCACTTTCTCTAATCCTAAATATTCCATTATCTCTTTGTATTTGGGAACATCTTTCTATTATAATTTCAATTGCTCCTTTTGAATAGATTGTTTTTTTTCCATTCTCCTCTACTAGAACTGTCATCATTTTTCTTTCAGAAGAAAAGGGTATTTCATCTTTTCTTTCAACTTTTAAATCTTCTTTGAATATTTTTGCTTTTGCTCCAAGAATTAATAAAGAGGCCTCTGTTGGAGTGCCTATTATATGAAAGAAATTATCCTCTCCTGTTCTTTCAATTTTTGCATCATTACACAAAACTCCTGCTTTTATTAATTCTTTAAGTGTTTTTTCTTTTTCTATATTTATCTTTTTACCATCCTCAAAGAAGTCTCCTGTTCCTTCGTATCCTGCACCACTCACCTCTATTTCTCGATTGTCTGTGAAAATTTTTTTTACAGTCATTTCTCCTTTTGTTATTGTACCTGTTTTGTCAGAACATATAACTGTTGTTTCTCCTAATGTTTCAATTATTGACATTCTATTCACTATTGCATTCTTCTTAGCCATTCGATAAGCGCCAACTGAAAGTGCTGTTGTTAATACTACTGGAAATCCTTCTGGAAATGAAGCAACTGATACTGCAATTACTATTATTAGAACTTCCATTAGTAAATTATAATTAATTGTTTGCGACTTGAGTAAAATTATTATTCCAGTTATAACCGAGAATGTAGCTCCAAGTATCACCATGTATTTCGCAATCTTATTAACCTTCTTTTGTAAAGGCATTTCTTTTTCTGTTTCTGAAATTAAATTTGCTATTTTTCCAAATTTTGTATTCATTCCTATTTTGATTACTCTAGCAACACATTTCCCACTTACCACAAAAGAACCCATAAAGATTGTATTTTCATCTGAATACCTGTCTAAGCTTTTGATAGGTTTCTTTTTTAGTTCTTTTGATTCGCCAGTAAGGATTGATTCATTTACAAGAAAATTTTTTTCTTCAAGAACTATACAATCAGCAGGAACTCTTTCTCCACTTCTTAGGATTATTATATCTTCTGGAACTAATTCTCTTGATGGTATCTCTCTTTCCTTTCCCTCCCTAATTACAATCGACACTGGCATTAACATCTCCTTTAATGCTTGAATTGCTTTTTCTGCCTTATACTCTTGAATGAAACCAGTCCCAATTACTATTATTATTACCATAAGAACTACATAAGCAGTAATATATTTTCCAATAATAAAAGATAAAATCATTGAAAATGTTAATAAATAGATTACAAAATTACTTTTTATCTGACGAAGTATTATTTTTGTAATGGAAGTTTTAGATGAATCCCTTATTTCATTAAAACCATATTTTTCTCTTCTCTCCTTCACCTCTCTTTCACTTAAACCTCTTTTTTCCATTTTATTTTTTTTATTTTCTAATGAGTGTTGTTATTTATTAACCACTTATCTTAATTTACTTCCTTCTTTAATGTCTTTTTCAGGTAAAAGTATTGATATTGTCTTCTCATCATCACTTACTGCAGCAAGGATCATTCCGGAGCTTTCTACCCCCATAATTTTTCTACTTTCAAGATTAGATAAGAACACAACTTTTTTGTTTATTAGATCTTCTTTTCTATAGTGTTTTTTTAAGCCTGCACATATTACTCTTTTTTCATCACCTAAAGAAAGTGTTATTTTGTATAGTTTGTCCGAATTTTGAATTTCCTCTATGCCTATTATTCTTGCGATTCTTAAATCAATTTTTTCCCATTCTTCAAAGCTTATTGTTTTAATCGATTTTTCTTCTTTTTTTTGATTACTATTACTTTCAATTTTTCTATCTTCTTTATTTGAACTAACTTCAATTCTTTTAAATAGATGTTCTGCTTTTTTTATTTCCCTTTCTTTTATAGGTCTCTCAATTTCTAAATAATCAATATTAAAATTGAAAATTTGAGATATTCTTTTTCCTGTTTCTGGCATAAATGGATAAATTAATATTCCAATTGCTTTTATAGAATCTACTAATTCATACAAAATCTCTTGCTTATTTTTACATTGTTCTTCCCAAGGTCTTTTGTTTTGAATATATAAATTACACTCATCTATAAATTGAAACAACTCATTTATTGCTAAGTCTGGACGATAGATTGAAAATAATTCATCTATCTTCTTTAAATCTAGTTTTTTAAGAAGCATATTTCTTGTTCTTTTAATTCCATGTTTCTCAGCTAATGCAGAAACTCTTGATACTAGATTACCTAATTTATTTGTTAATTCAGAGTTATATCTTTCAACTAATAAAGATTCTGAGAAATCTCCATCTTCTCCAAATGGTATACTTCTTACTAGGAAATATCTTATTGAATCTGCACCATATTTATCTACTAAATAATCTGGTGAAATTGAATTGCCTAAGCTTTTTGATATCTTTTGACCATTTACAGTTAAAAATCCATGAATAAAGACCGTTTTTGGCAATTTATATCCTGCCGACATTAACATAGCAGGCCATATTACTGCATGAAACCAACCATTGTCTTTTCCTAGTAAATGGATATCTGCTGGCCAGTATTTTTTATTATTACTTCCTGAAATATAATTTATGAGAGCATCAAACCATACATATGTTACATGCTTCTTGTCTAGAGGAAATGGAATTCCCCAAGAAAAATTTGTTCTTGTTATGCTTAAGTCCTGAAGACCATCTCTTACACGATTAACTATTTCGTTCTTCCTTTCTTTTGGTAATATGAAATTCTTAGATTCATAGAGTTTAAGTAATTCTTTTGAATATTTTGATAGTTTAAAGAAATATGTCTCTTCCTTTAGTATTTCTATTCTCGATTTATGTATGGGGCAACAATTATCTATTAGATCTTTTTCAGTGTAATATGATTCGCAGTTTGTACAATAGTATCCTTCGTAAACTCCTTTATATATGTCTCCCTTGCTATATACTCTTTCTATAAATCTTTTAACAAGCTCTTTGTGATCTCTATCTGTTGTTCTTATAAATCTACTTGGATTGATGTTAAGTTTTTTCCAAGATTCTTTGAATTTTTTTGACATCAAATCTACGAAATCTTGCTCCTTTAATCCAGCATTTTTTGCACTAATTGCTATCTTTTTTCCATGTTCATCAGTTCCTGTTAGAAACCACACATCCTCTCTTTTTATTTGATGGTATCTTGCTAGAACATCTGCAATTACTTTTTGGTAAGCATGGCCTATATGTGGTTCAGCATTTACATAGTCTATTGCTGTTGTTACATAAAATCTTTTTTTATTTACCATACTGACTCCAGAAAATAGTAGTTAATAAATTTAACTTTATTGATTATCGATGAAGAATTCTTCTATTGCTCTTTTGTTAAGCCATATTGACCCAATAGGCATCTCGCTTATTGATGTGATTTTTCTTAAATATTCTATTGGGTAAGTGGTTTCGATTAGTTGAGTTTCTTTTGAATAAGTTACCAGTTTATCTCCAATTTCCGGTACCCTATTTTCTATTGGAACATAATGTCGTGAATTCTTTTCAATATATCCTATAATTGATCTATCTCTTTCTGCTAAATCCCAATTGGAATTTTTGTCCTTGCTTAATGCATAAATCTTTCCATTATTAAAAGCGATTATTTGAGCATAATTTCCATTTATTATAGGAGGAGACATTAAAGAAATAAATAAAAGATATCTCGAATTTTTCATTTCCCCTTTTATTTTCCTTTTTTATATAAATTTAGCAATATTTTTAAAGTTTGCTTTTCTTTAGTTATAATGTTTAGGATTAAATGTGCTCGGTGTGGTAAGAAAATCAAAGAAAAGTTTGAGTTTTGTCCTTATTGCGGAACAAGAGTCGAAGACAGTTCTAATTATGGTTTTTTAGGCAAAGAAGATTTTATAGGTCCTGATGAAATTAGGTTGCCTATGGGATTTAATTTTTTGCTTAGGCCTTTAATGAAAGAGCTAATAAGACAGATGCAAAATCTTGATAAAGAATTAAGAGAGGAAGAAAAGGCTCTTGGTGGTAAATCTAAACCAAATGAAACTTTTTCTAGTTTTAGTATTCATATTGGAATTCCTGGACAAAAGCCAATAAAGCTAGAATCTTTTTCTGATGGTAAGAGAATTCAAATAAAAGATTTTAATTCTTCTGGTAAAAATGTTAGGAAAATTATTTTACCTAAGATTGATATTTCGAAAATTGAAGATGCGAAGGATTTTCCAAGAAAAGAAGCAATAGCTGAAATGAAAAGAGTAGATGATAAAATAATTTATAACATCTTTTTACCAGGAGTTAAATCTTTAAGTGACATCAATATTGCTGTATTTGAGAATGTAGTAGAGATTAAAGCTATCTCAGATAAGGAAGTATTGTTCAAGAATCTGAAATTAAAGTTGCCGATTTTAGATTATTCTTTTAGTAACGAGAAATTAACTATTGAATTTTCTACAAATTAATTTTAATTTCTACAATTTGTTCTTAATTATTCTTTTACTGTCTTAGTCCTCTTGCTTTTTTGCCTGCACTTGTTAGTCCTCTTAAAACTCTTTTTCGATTTTTTGGATTACAGATCCAGTTTATTGTTTTATCTCTTTTTATTTCTGGCATGTTTGGATCTACTAAAATCACTTCATAAAAATAGTATTGTCCATCTTTTCCAATAAAGTAAGAATTTAATACTTCTAGATTTTTGAATTTTTTTGCAGCCCTCTGCTCACAAATTTGTTGATAATTCATTGATATTGTTTTTCTTATAGTCAGCTCTCTTCCTCCTTTTCTTGCTTTTTTTGGTCTTGGTCTTCTTCTTCCTCCCCTTAAAACTCTCACTCTTACAATTACAAATCCTCTTTTTGCTTTATATCCTAATTTTCTTGCTCTGTCTAATCTTAAAGGTTTTTCAACTTTTACTATACTTTCTCCTTTTCTCCATTCAATCATTCGTTCTCTAAGTGTTTTAATATCTGCTTTCTTCCATGCTTTTGCAATATAATGGTAGAGGCCTTCTGACATAGATATGATATTGAAAATTGGTTTTTAAAGTTTCTGATTTCTCTTTATTCGAAATTTCTAAGAAGGGTTATCTGTTTGAATAATATATCCAAAGACTTATAAAGAAAAGTGAGCTCAGTTATTTATGAGCCTGTAGCTCAGCCCGGTTAGAGCACTGCTCTGATAAGGCAGGGGTCCGCAGTTCAAATCTGCGCAGGCTCATTCTTGTTTAAATTCATTGAATACTGACTAATTTTACTTGACAATATAGAAAATAGTATAGCAAAATTTATAAAATTTAATAAGTTTGTTGGTTAACTTATCTAACTTTAATGATATGGAAATAAATAAAAAAGAGGGTAAACTTCATACGAAGCAAAATAAAAGATTCTCCACTAATTATAATCAACTTCTTTTTCTCTTTGTTTTTACTATAGCCCTAATTCTTCTTGTGGGCTATCTTTTTTTTTATAAATTATTTCTTAATGTGAGTTTTAGTCCTGCTCTTAAGGAGGATATTGAAGATGAAGATGTTAAAGCTGCTTTTGAATCTATAAAAAATAACTTTAATAATGAAATTATAAGTAAAGCGGAAAAGAATCCCACTTATAGTGGAGATGTTGATTCTAATGTGCAAAAACGAGGTCTTTCTGTAGAAAAACAAGTGGCTTCTTCAGGATATATTATTGAATTTGACTTACCTTCTATTGGCCAAAAGTCATTAGAAATCTCTAAAAGAAATATTGAGGATAGTAGAAAAAAGAGAGCATTAGATGATTACAAACTTTCCTTTGATAGTGAATTCAATAAAATAAAAGGGAATATCGTTAAAGAATTGCTAAATAGCAAAGTAAGAAAAGATAATATTAATTATAATAATCTTCAAGAATCAATGGTAGAATATAAAGTTCTCTTTAGCGGGATGTATCTTAATATTACTCCAAAAGAAGCAGAAATTGTTAAGAAAGTTAGAGGAGTAAAGGGAGTTTATCCAAACATAATTTATAAAGCTAATCTGCCTGTTTCAGTTCCTATTATAGGTGCACCAAGAATTTGGATAAGAGATGCTAATCTTAATCTATGTAGTCTTTCTAGAAGAGCTTGCTTGACTGGTGAGGGAGTTAAAATTGCTATAATTGATACAGGTGTTGACTACAATCATCCTATGTTAGGGAGAGGT
>JAWAMY010000022.1:0-2449 GCA_038895635.1 Candidatus Pacearchaeota archaeon
ATTTGTATAAACTCCTTTCTGAAATTCCCTCAAGAATTAATAACGGATTTTCATTTATTTTTAAGTTTTCAATTTGAGAAATCATTCTTTTATTTATCATTGAACTCAAAAAATCATTGATTGTTTTTCTTTCAATAACTGTATTTCCTATTAAATAGTCTCCTACTTCCAATTGTTTAAATTCTATCTCCAATCCAAGATTTATTAATTCTGAAGGAACAAGAGAATTTTTCTCACGATTGTCTATAAATATTTTCTTTATTTCTTCCTTTTTTTTATTTTGCATTCTTGATTTATTTGAAAATATCTTTTCTATTTCCTTCATTTTGTACTATTAATTATTTAGAAAATCCGATATTCTCCTCTGTTTCTCCATATTTTTATCTTTTTCTTCTTTTTGGGTATTCTCTTTAGGTTTATTGTTTTTTTCTTTTAGGTCTCGCTGTATTTCTTCTAATGCATAATTCATTTTCTTTTCTTTACTTCTTGCTGCCCAATAATATGCTTCATCTCTTGTTCCTTTTGTTATTAAAAAGATTATCTCTCCAGGAATTAATCTCGCAGTTCTTCCAGCTCTTTGTATCTTTCTTATCGCACTTGGAACCGGTTCATAAAATATTACTAAATTTACTTCTGGAATATCTAATCCCTCTTCTCCTATTGAAGTTGCACATAGTATATTAAAAATTCCATTTGAGAAATCTTCAATTATCTGTTGCTGTTCTTTTTGAGATAGTCCGCTATTGCTTTTTAGTGAAGTTTTTTTTGCCTGTCCAACAAACACTTTTGCTTTTATTCCAGTGAGAGTATTTAGTTCTTTACATATTTTTATTACGCTATCTCTATATTGTGAAAAAACAATCGCTTTTAGTTTATCATTTAATTTGTACTTATTCTCTATGATTCCTTTTAGAGATTCTATTTTGGGATGTTCGATGTTATTTGAAATCATTTTTTGAACGTTGTAATAAGCACTTAAGAATTTCTCATTAGAAACCACTTTTTTAACTGCCTTGTTTTTACTTTCGTTTGCTTGTTTAATTAAAGATGAAAGATAATTTTCAAGAGAGAATAACGTCTGAGTTTCAAGAAGCTCAATAGCGTGCTGTAATTTTAAAGCTTGGGCACATACTGATGCTCCTGCCATAAGGTTGAAATTTCTATTTCCTGTAGCTAGAGAACGCATTATTCTTCTTTGAGTTTCAAGTAAATTTAACTTTGTTGGTGGGCCAAATAATAAGTTTCTTTTTTTAAGCTCCTCGACTTTCTTTGTAAATAATTCATTTAAATTGCTCCTTACGTTTACTAATTCATTTGTTAATTCAACAGATACATGATTAAAGTTTATTCTTTGTAGATATTTTTTCACATCTTCGCTTTCTCTAGTTCTAATTTCTACACTTTCAATTAAGAGATTTTCACAGATTGTTTTTATTACTTTTTTGTCTGTTCCCGGAGACGCAGTAAGTCCAAGAATTCTTTTGTTTTTTGCTTGAATTGAATATTGTTTTGCAACAAAAGTATACGCATAATTTTTTATGCATCTATGCGCCTCATCTTCGATTAGTAGAGATACATTTTCAAGAGTGTATAGATTATTCTTAAGATCATTTGCTATACATTGGGGAGTAGAGAAGATAATATCTGCTTTTTGCCATAATTTAACTCTCTTTTCTGCACTTATCTTTCCTGTGAAAACTTCCATCTGTGCAAAAAGTTCTGTTAAATGTGATTTAAAGTATTTTAAATGCTGTTCTGAAAGAGGCCTAGTTGGAGCTAAAAAAAGAACTTTTTCTGAAGGAAATTTCATTAATCTATCAATTGTTAAAATTAAGGCAATAAGTGTTTTACCTACTCCTGTGGGTAAAATAACTAGGCAGTTTTTATTGATACATTCTTGAGCTATTTTTATTTGATACTCTCTTGGCGTAATATTAACAAGAAATTTTTTGTAAGTATCAAGCATATAAGTTTCTATTATAGTTCTTTTATATTTTTTATTGTTTAGAAATTATTTTGAGCTCTTTTTACCGCTTGTAAGTGCCACAATTAAAGCTCCTATGATTATTGCAATGATAAGAATATTTGAAGAAAGATTTGTTGGGCTTCCTCCTTTAAAGAAGTAACCATAAACATTATCCCATTGTCCGGTTGCAATTATTAGAGCAACTATCGTTACAATTCCTGCTAGGACTCCAAATCCAATTTTTAATTGTTTTGGAATTTCGAGTCCTTTATCATTTACACTCGCAACAAATCCAAAAAGAATAAAGAAGACAAGAAGAACAGTTACCGATATTGCTAAAAATGGCATGAGTCTTGAAATAATTCCTGTAGCCCAAGAAAAACCAATTACCATCATTGCAATTGAAAGAGAAACTAAAGCATCAATTTGCTTTTTATCTTCACCAAGTATCTTCGATTTTTGAAGAATTGCAAATACAAGTGT
>JAWAMY010000022.1:2459-8490 GCA_038895635.1 Candidatus Pacearchaeota archaeon
TTAATAAAAAAGGGTAGACTATCTGAACAGCGAAAGAACTTGTTAGTATTGTTTCAAGTGCCATCGGTTTTTATTATTCTTGGGAAAAACCACTAATCTCACTATTTTGCTGAGAAGGCACTATTGATTGACTGATAACGAAAACATCTCCTATAGACCTTACATATGCATGAGGAATTATTACTCCTCTTGCTCCTCCAAATAAGTTATTTATTCCAGGTTTAATTTTTATCTTCCAGCTTTCAATTTTGTTGTTTACTAAATTAACTTCTTCAACTTCTCCAAAAAAATTGCCTTCATCAGTGAAAGCTTTTTTCCCAATAACCTCACTCACTTTTTTTATTTTTAGCATATCCTATTTAAAAGGCGTGATGTTTATATACTTTTCTATAATAAAACCAACAGATTTATAAAAATTAAATTGCTCTGAAGTAAATGATAAATTACAAAGAGGTAGTTCATATATTAATTGCAATCGTAGTCGCTACTTTTGTTCTTAGTTTTTCATTTATTATGAAAGGAGAATTTCATTATTCTTTACTGCTATTTAATTTACTGGCTGTGGCAATAGTTATTTCTATAAATATTCTTGGGAAGAAGTTTGCAGCATATTATTACGAAGCCAAAATTGAAGTTAATACATGGATGTGGCAAAGATATGGTTTTATGAGGCATAAACATTTTAAGAAACCAATACCTGCCGGAGTTTTAGTGCCTTTTTTTGTCTCATTATTGTCCTTTGGTAATTTTATATGGCTAGCTCTTATGGAATTTGATGTTTATTCTACTGCAGCAAGAGCTTCAAGAAGGCATGGTAAATATAGATTTACTGAGATGACAGATATTCATATTGGATTGATAGCTGCAGCCGGAGTTGTCTTTAATTTAATTTTCTCAATAATCTTATATTTGATCGGATTACCAGAAATTTCAAAGATAAGTATTTATTATGCCTTATTTTCTTTAGTTCCCTTTGGAAATTTAGATGGTACTAAAATTTTCTTTGGAAGTGTTGTTTTATGGATTTCATTAATGGTGATTTCAACTATCTTTCTTGGCTTTACTTTTGTTCCATAAATTTATAACGCTTTTTATAGGGGTATTTATTTTTGTTGTTATGTTACTTTATTTTGAGTAATTAGTTATTTATTTGAAATAATTTAAGTCATAAATGGAATACGGCATAACTTGATATTTGTTAGAGATTCTTCTAATAATAAAGGAATATTAAATATGATGTGTCCTTGGTATTTATTATCTTAGTAATTTTTATCATATTATTTTTTATTATCATGCTTAATAATAAATCGCACAAATCAATTTCTACAACTCTTTCAAATATAGGGCTTATTAGTTTTAATGAATGAGGTCATAAATATCATCCAATCTATTATAAACCAAAAGTTATAGAAAAATTTAGATCCCAACATATTCAAAGTTAAAGTTCTGACTTAGACAACCTGTTGTGCAAATCTTGAAGGTGAAATTGAATACTATAACGCTGCCATTGATTTGAGATTCATTGAAAGAGGAGAACCATGCTAATGTATAGTACTTTATATTATGGGTTTTAAGGCGTTAATAATTATAACTATGCTCTCAAACTAAATGGTCAGGAAATAAGTTAATTATATCTTTCATTTATTTTTAATCGTTTATATTAGTAGTTACTTTTTCTTTTAATTAGTTATTCTCTTTGAGGAGTATGTATCTTCAAATTTCCTCAATTTATTCTATTTTTGAAGTTTCTTTTTTATCTGCTCTTAAGTTCTTTATCAGAAATAACTTTCTTTTTTTCTAAAATATCAACTAAAGCAGAGAACATACTCTCAAAAGTCTCTATATTCTATTTTATTTCTTTAATCTGTTCATCAAGAATATTATTTCTCCTATTTAAAATATCCTTTTTCAGACAAGCGAAAGAAAGAGCCTCTGAAAAATCAGATGAACTAATGGCTGATGGTTTATGGGCTTATGAGAGGACTTTCAAGAAAGCATTTTACAGCAGGTACAACGTTGATAAATTGGAATTGATAAGATGAGTTGGAATAAGAACAAGAGAAACAAACAACGTTATTGAAAGACTTAATGGAACCTTAAGGACAGACTAAAACTTATGAGAGGATTAAAAAGGGAGGAAACAGCGCAAACATTTCTTGATGGTTGGTTTGTCTTCTATAACTTCTTAAGACCCGCTTAAAATCTTAATGGTAATGCCTCTGCTAAAATCCCTGGAGTAAATATCAAAGTTGAAAATTGGAAATTTATGATACAGAAGGCAACTAAATTCCAGACTAATAATTCTGAATAAATAAATTGATAAAAATGAGAATTTTAGTATTTAATTCATCAGCAATATGTTAACAGGACCCTCTTTAGAAAGATATTTAAATTAAATAAGATTTAGTGGATTATGGCTGTTTCAATAGGTATGATTCTACAAGATTGGGCAAATCTTGGAGTTTTTGATTATGCTCTTCCATTTTTATTGATATTTGCTCTTGTTTTTGCGATTTTATTGAAGATTAATATTGTCGGTAGCAAAGATAGAGATTATCGAGCATTATATGCAATTATTGCAATGGCTATATCTTTGTTAGCATTACAATATAATCATGTTCCATTATTCTTTTCAATTATCTTTCCAAAAGTGGGTATTGCATTGTCAATACTTCTTACTGCAATTATTTTAATGGGATTATTTGCTCCTTATGACACCTTTATGGGTCCTGCAAAATTATTCTTGGGAATAGGAGGAGTAGCTGCTTTAGTAGTTGTTATTACTTCATTTGATGATTATAGTTGGTGGACAGGAGGTTTTTGGCAAAGAAATTTATCAGCAATTGTTGCGGGTTTAATTATTATTGTTTTTGTTGCAATAGTTGTTGGAGCTGGAAAGAAGGAGAGTGAAAGAACTTTCTGGCATGCATTGCCCTCTAAATAATCAAAATGGAAATGCTTGATTTTTCAGGACTTGCATATTTTGCTTCCATATTTGGGTTTGTTTTTGTTTGGGTTTTAATGTTTGCAATTCTTATAAAAACTAAAATTCTTGGAGACAATGCTTTTATAAATTCAATTATTGCACTTATTTTTGCATTAGTCTTTATTTCTTTTTCTCCAGGAGTAGTTTATGTTCAAACAATTATTCCATGGTTTGCAATCTTAATAATTTCAATCTTTTTTATGATGTTAATAATAGGTTTTTCTCAAAAAGAAGTTGATAAGTTTATGAAACCATGGATGTCTTGGGTTTTTATTCTAGTTTTGTTAATTATTTTTCTTTTTTCTGCTGTGAAAGTCTTTAATCCATTTTTAGCTCCATACTTGCCTGGCAGTCCAGATAAAGGAGGAGATCCTAACTTGATTAAATTGAAGAACTTTATTTATTCAGAGTCTTTTTTAGGAGCCGCTTTGCTTTTATTTATTGCCTTAATTATTTTTAGAATTTTAACAAAAGGAAAATAAATAACTTTTATTCTTTTAATTTAAAAGAGATATAAGAAAGTTTATTAATTATTTTCAATAATCTATTTTATTTTAAAGTATGTCTATTAAAATCGCTAAAAAAGAGTGGAGAAAAGAAAGATTTGAGAAGTCGGTTCACTATTTTCTCTTATCTTTGTTTTTAGTAACTTTGCTTTTATTTCTATTACTTGCTACTTTATATCTATTTGAGATTACTGGTTATTCTACTTACTTATCAAGTAGGGCAGGATATGTAACTAAAGTTACTCTATACACTTCTAAAAGTGTAGATGTGTGGGCAGGAATATATGGATTAGCTTTAAGAGTTCCAGGATTTACTCAGCGTCTTTATAAAGACGTTCCAAGTGGAACAATCGTTCGTTCTGATATCTTTTTTGATTGTATCCAACATGACGCTAAAGGAGGACCAGAAATTTATGCCTCTACTAATCCTAATCTTAATTTAATGACTTCTGATGTTAGTCCTGCTACGATAAAGATGGTTGACGATTTTATTAATTGTTCTGGTAAAGAATATTGCGCAAACAATACTTTTACAAGAAACATATCTATTTTTCTAGGAGATACTGAAATTAAAGATATTCCCTCAACTTACACTTATAAGTATACTGGAGAAAATGAAGTTTTTTCTGTTGGGGTTTTGAATGTTTCAAATTCTTTAGTTTTTGTTGCAAAAATTAATTCAAGTATTCAACCTGGTTATAATCCAGATTATCTTGTTAATTATCAGATGCTTTTACCTACTCCTCCCAATACTTCTCAAAGGTACTATTTTTTTAGTGATCCAAATGATGTTTGTCCTGCTGGAGGTCTTGGAATTAGTATTGACGCAATTATTTATGGACATGTTTTGGATTTAAGCAATAACCCATTAGAAAATGTTAAAGTATCTGTAGCAGGATATTCTAATATTTCAAATAATCAAGGTTTTTATAATATTTCAGCATCTGTTCTTCCTGGAACTTATAGCATTGTTGCTCAGAAAGAAGGATTTAATCCTTATTTTGGAAATATTACCATTAATTCTTCAAATTTTATTATTGAAAATAATATAACTCTTCTTCCTCAAACTTTATACACTTCTTCAAATTCTATTAATTTATTAATTTTTGGAAGAGTAGTTAATACCGCTGGAACTCCAATTTCTGGAACGAATGTTTCTTTTGGAAATAGTTCTGGAATTTCAAATAATGACGGAAATTATTCTTTTTTTACAACCGCCATTAAAGGTAAGAGTCCAATTATTGCGATAAAAGCGGATTATGATAATTTTGTTGATTTTATTGAGGTGAGTGATGAGAATTATTCTATAAATTATGATATAATTTTGAAACCAGCGAATCTAAATGTTTATGTAAATGGCCCATATCCAACAGGCCCATATACTGAACAAAAACAATATGATATAATTGCTGAGGAAAAAGAGAAAATTGAGGATACTGGAAAAGACTATTGGATTTCGACCATTGAAATAAATAAGCAAGTTAGAGAGAATACCTTTATTGAAGATAAGATAACTCTTTATAACTTCAAGAAATCTAATTTAAATGTCTTTTTTACTTTATCTTCAGAATTAACAGATATTATAAAGTTAGATAAAAATACTTTATCTATCCCTCCAAATAATTTTGATCATGTAATATTAACTATCTCAGGAATAAAACCAGTCGGAGTTTATCGTGGAAATATAAAAATTACTGGAGATATAGAAGCAGAGATTCCTGTGAGAATTGAAATTATTCCAAAAAGATTTTTAGTTGATGCTTTAATTATGGAGATAGATTTATTTAAGAGTAATATTAATCTTGGATCAAAATTAAGATATAAACTTAATATTCAAAATCTATTATCGGAACAGAACTATAAAATACTTTTAAAGCATTTTATTCTTAGTCCTAATGGAACTAAAATTTATGTAGAAGAAAGGGAAGAAGTTGAAATTAAGAATTTTTTGAGTTTAATAAAAGAAATTGATACCTCTAATCTCTCGGAAGGAGATTATTTGTTAGAAGTTGAAGCTAATTATTTTGATAGATATTCATTGGTTTCCTCTCCCTTTAAGATTTCAAGGCCGATTCATTTATACACCTTCTTTGGAATTCCGCTTTGGTTATTATTCTTAATTATTTCTATTTTTAGCTTTTTAGTTTTAAATTTATTTCTTTATTCAAGACATCTAAAAAAGAAAAAAAGATATCATCTTGCTTTAAAATTAGAAACTCTTCCAAAACCAGGAGAAAGATCAATTAAGATTGGAAAAATTGCAGAGACAAATATTCCTGCTTACTTTAATTTAGATGATTTAACTACTCATGCAATTATTGCTGGAGCAACAGGAGGTGGAAAAAGTATTGCAGCTCAAGTATTTATAGAAGAAGCTTTAGATAAAGGAATTGCAGTTATTGTCTTTGATCCAACAGCTCAGTGGTCAGGAATGTTAAGAAAATGTGAAGATAAGAAAATGCTTTCCTTTTATCCTAAATTTGGCTTGAAACCGAGTGATGCAAGAGCTTTTCCCGGAAATGTTAGTCAGATAAAAAAT
>JAWAMY010000023.1:0-8422 GCA_038895635.1 Candidatus Pacearchaeota archaeon
AGTTGTTGTAACTCCACCACAAGCAGGATGGGTTGGACAATCTATGCAAATATCTCTACAACAATCGCCATAATTAATACAAACATCATCGCACTGACAAGGCGCTTTTGGATCAAAAAGCCCGCATCTTCCAACGCATTGACCTGCAAAAGCTAAGGAGAAATAGTAAATTATGAAAATTAGAAAGAACATTACAAATTTTTTACTTATCATAATTTTATTTTCTGCCATTAATTAATTACTTGCTTTTGCCAATATTTAAATTTTTCTCATATTTAAAATTTTTCAATTTCTCTGTAATTTTACATCTATTTAGATTCTTGATTTCGTTTCTTTTATTCCCTATTCTAAAATTCTCGCAATGTTTTTATCAAAGAGCTTTTCTCTTCTTCCATTCTTTGTGCTATTGCATCGAATATAATCTCTATTCTTTTCATCCTTTTGTCTAGTCTTTGAATCTTTTTTTCCATGTCTAACAAAGCGCACCATAGCTGAGCTATCTTTACATCTTCTGCTGTTTTATAAGCGCTTCTGTATTTTGCTACATCTTCTATTATCTTATTTAGCAATGCTTCATCATCTATATTCAAATACTTCTTCCAATTCTTGTTTGTTTTTAACAACATGGTAAAGCACCTATTCATTACTATTAGGTTGTAAAGCTTTTAAATCTTTCGTAAATAGAGATGAAAATAATTGATTAAGCAAATCGCATTATGAAATAAATTGGAATTAAGATAGAATATGATATACAAAGGTAATAACAAAAGGCTTTTAAAGGATATTGAAAAATATAGAGAAGATATAGTAAGCGCTTATGAAGAGGTTTTCGGAAAAGATCTTTATTCTAAAGTATGTAAGGTAGCAGACAAGCTTCTTGTTAAGGAAGCTTTTGCAGAGTCATTATCAGAAGTTCGACTAAATAATGCTGAAACTACATTAATAGCAGAAAGCGAAGAAGATAACATGTTTCTTTCTCCTACTTCAAGTGATGTTTATAAAATGAATATACTTGAGGATGGAACAATAGATTGTGATGCTGCTAATATTCTTTCTACATCTTGTTGCATTATTTTTAATGATGCAGGGGTTGAAAAGCATGCTGAAATATATTATAAAAATCTCGATTATTGTAAAGAATTTCCATTTCATTTATTTTCTTATGCACACGAATATAATCACTTCATAAATTATGCGCTACAAGAAAAGCCATTGATAACAGCAGGAAGTATCGCTATTTCTCAACTTAATAAATTAAATTATAAGATTGATACAATGGATGAAATGGCCACGAGGGCTAGCATCTCGTCTATTTTAAAGAATGGCTCGCAACTGCCAGCTAAGCTTTTTAATCTCGCTATCTACCTTCTAACACTTGATGAATTTTTAGCTCTTGAATTAGAAGGAAGGATTTTAAGAGAAATGGGGTTTGATCACAAATCCTTTGTCAAAAAATGCTTAGAACAAGAGCTTTACTCTTATTATTATGAACTTCACAGAGCATCGAATAAAGATCTGATAGGCTACTTGATAAATTGGCATAATTCTCAAGATGGAAGCAAGTTTTATAAGAATTTTTTGAGATCGTTAGATAAAATAGATATTAGAAAGATCGATATTAACACATTCATTAAGGAAGAGATGAATAAAGATTCTTGAAAGAATTAATAAAAAGAAAGAAGTAACAGAAAGGTTTTGAAATATTCCAAAAATATAAAAATAAAAAATCAAAAAAACTTAGCATTAGATTTTATAGTTATTCTATTTCTTGCTCGCTAGCTCATAAATCATCTTCAACGCTACTATTACTGCTGCAGGAGCTACAAATGCTCCTATGTAAGCAAGGATGTGATTGATTACAATTCCTATTGCTGGTAAAGCTGAGAATGTAGCATTTCCTGCTACTAATAATGCTACAGAAGCTAACATAAAGTTTACTGACTCCTTCTCTGTTATATTAAGTAGTCCTACGATAATACCAAGGACTACTAGAATTCCTACTATTGTTCCATCGTTTGGCATCGCTATTCCTGCTATTATCGCTATCACTACACCTAGCAAAAATAGCCATTCTCCAATTTTTTCCATTTTCATCGGCTAACACCCGCCAAAAATGGCGCTTTATTTAATAAGTATATGAATTTAACCTTATTTAAGGTTTTTCTTTCAAAAAAAATTCGACAATTTAATAATTTTAATTTGGAAAATTTTTCAATAATAAAAAGCTCTTTTTTCAAGTTGAAATGATTTGTGATCATACTTCTTGCTAACCTTAGAATAAAATTGTGGGTTTTTCAATAAAAGAAACCTTGATAGTAAAAGTTTTAAGAGAAGAGTCATCATCTATAATCTTTACCTCATAAGAATTTTTGTAAGAAGTCGATCTATTTGCCTGCCAAAAATCTCCTGTTTATAGTTTTATGATGAGTTAAGTTTTATTCGCAAAATCTTTTTGATAAATATCCTTAATGGCTATAAAACTCTTTTAATGGATTGAAGAATTTCTTAAAATCATATCATGAATCGACATATAACGAATTTTTTATAAGATAAATAGTTTTTTATTTTTTTCTTGGTTAATAAAATTATGGCATCCGGCTCATACTTCTATCTCTCAACATTATTGCAATATAAAAAGATGCCTATCTCGGATACCCCATGCCTCATTATCTAATTGCCACATATATTCCAGATCTAAAACTATTATAATACCATTTTAAAGACAAATATTTGTTTCATGGCGAGATAATGCAAAAGGGCGTTAGATCAAAGGTCAAAGGTAAGGGATTAATAAGAGCTTGGACTTTAGTAATTGCTATCGCTATTTTAGTAATAGTATCTTTAAGATTCTCTAAAGCTTTAGGAGAAAGCAATATTGATTTGTCCATAGAAGATAATGCCTATTTTAAATTATCTATAGAAAAGGATAGGTTTTGCTTCGATGAAAAAATATATCTAACTATTGAAAATAAGGTATCGGAAATCTTGAGTATAGAAATAGATTGCCTAAATTATACCTTTGCTGCAACTGAAGGTTTATACCTTATTGAACCAAATATTCTCAACCTAGATTCAGAAGAAATTCAATGCAAGATTATAGGAAAATCCAACGAATATGTATTAGAAAAGGAATTTTTCTTAGTAAGATGTGAAAATGATACAGAAAATATATCTTATGAAGAGGTAAATAGCAAACTATCTTTAGTCGAGGATAACTCAACCTACGAAGAGTATGTAAAAAATAATAATGAATCTTTTGATGGAGAAAATAGTAGTAAAGCTCTAGAAGGTTTGGATGACCCCCAAGATAACTTAACTACTTTAAGTGACTTGGAAAAAAACGATGAGCTTAATAACACTACGTCAATCCAAGAAAATCTCTCTACTAACGAGCTTCCAGAAAAAACAACTGAAAAAGATTCTTTGAAATCGAAAGAAGAGGGCTTGGAGAATGATGAAAACACTACTAATCTACTTTCCGAACTACAATTTTTGGAATCGGATGATAAAAGCTTAGCAAAGAGATACGAAAAAGAGTCAATAGACACTACAGATGGAGAATATGAGATATATGTGCTAAATGGAAATATAGGGATCGATAATAAGGAAAACATCGATAATAAGGAAAACAGGGAATTCTATATAGAGATTTTTAACTTTACATCAAAAGAAGAAGTCAAAATATTCATAAAACTTCCATTCGATATAGAAAATAATACTCATTTTTATCTCTGGAAAATGCTCGAAGATAGGATTGAAACATTAGAATATAAAAAGAATAAAGAAAATATAGTTTCTTTTTATCTAAATGATCTTATAGAAGAGTCAACAAAGGAAAATGATAATGAGTCGCCGAACGAAACAGGTAAATATGAAATAGATAGAGTGAGAGTAAAGCTATCGATATCCAAAAAGCCAAATTTCAGATCTAATATTGAGAATGAGAACGAAAGAAAGGCAAGGATCGCAATAGAAGAAGGTAATATCAACAAAGAATTTTATGTAGAAACAAATAAAGGCAAGATAGAGGTTAAAAGCGTGGATCCTAAAAATTTAGTTACAGCTAATCCTAAAATAAGAGATTATACTTTCTCATATAAGATGTTAAAACTTAAGATTACCAACATATCTCTTGGCGAAGAAGTAGAGATAATCTTCTATTATCCTTTCGAAATCGTAGAAGATCCAAAAGTAATAAAATTTGACCCAAGAACTAAGAGAATTATAGAGGTTCCTTTTGAGAAGATAGATGATAATAGAATAAAAGTTAGAATAGTAGATGGTGGAGAGTACGACGAAGATAAGGAAGCTAATGGTGTTATTGTTGACGATATAGGTATCCAACTAAATGAAATAGTGAATGGCTTTTTAAATCCTGATACAATTGGCTATGGAGTTAACGTAACAATAAGAGCAGTAGTAGAAAGCATTGAAAATATAGAAAACGTTACAATAAATATCACATCTCCTAATAATACTATGATCACATCTCAAATGAGTTTCCACTCTAATGGATTGAGTGGTTGGAGCTATGTTCGCTCTATAATTATAAACAATACCGCAGCGAAAAATCTAACAAACTATCAAATTATGATAAATCTAAATACTTCTGGTCTAATATCCCAAGGAAAGATGAGAAGCGATTGTAATGATATAAGATTTACAGATAGCGATGGTATAACATTGTTAAACTTTTGGATCGAAAACGGATGCAATACTGATAACACTACTATATGGGTAAAAGTTCCAAAGATTCCTGCAAATTCCCTAAAAAGAATATATCTTTATTACGGAAATGCAAGCGCAACTAATATGAGCAACGGAAGCCTGGTTTTTGACTTTTATGACGATTTTGACGGAACGAGTTTGAATCCAAACATATGGGCTATTTATTCAAGCAACTACGCTGTTTCAGGTGGTACCCTAAGATTAAATACTGGTGGAGTAGAATTAGTAAATCCATTACCTTTTATATTTCAAGATGGTTATATAGCAGAGGTTAGGGTTTCACACGCAAATACTGCGGCAGCGAGATATGGTGGAGTTTTGCCTTCTGTTGCCTCTTCTCCTTTTACAAATGCAAGTAATGCAAACAGTAGCGCTACAATTCTATTTATGAGGGGTAGTGGAGTAACTACAGTATATTATTGGATAGGAAGTGGTAATTCTGCCTCTTTTGATGTTGCAAATGATGTTAGTACAGGATGGAGCTTTGCTAATAACGTATGGAATATTACTGGAATTAGCGTGTTGGGTGGAAATGTAAAGCTATGGAGAGCCAGACAATCTATTGTAAGCGTTACTGGAATTAATTGGGGAAAAAACATTACGTATGTCAAGCTTGGTTCATATCATAGGGCAAACACATACAATATTCATGATACAATATATGATTGGATAATAGTCAGAAAATACATAGAACCAGAACCCCAAGTAACATTAAACAATGAGTTGAATGCTTCGCAACTTAGAATATATCAATATAATTATTCTGATACATGGTGGGATGGAAGATATAATTATACAATATTTGTAAGAGATAGCTTAGGAAATACAGGAACTCTAAACGATAGTTTTATAGTAAGCATAAATGCATCGATATTTGTTAATACAACTAATGCAACTTATAGGCAAGATGACAACGTCTCCCTTGCTTCAAATTCAAATATTACAAACTATAATAATGAGTTTTTCGGATTAGTTGAAGTTTACATAGAAAAGAATATAACTAACTCCTGGAACTATATAACAACTCTACTTAATGATTCCGAAACAGGCACAATTAGAAGATTTTCTAGCGGTAGCTTTTTCAATTTGAGTAATGTAACTAATCAATGGAATATAACTTCGCACCTAGGTAGGTTCAGAGTTGTTGCAAGAGTTGTAAATCCTTATGGAGATGTATTAAACTCATCTGACTCAAAACCACTAATTTCTATTAGCTATTTTGATGTAATTCCTACCATACTAAAAATAAATATAACATCACTAAATGAATCTGCAGGAAATGATTTTAATACTAATATAACTGTTTGGAATGGAAGCCAAGTTATTAGATCTTCTTTAGGTTCATTGGAAGAAGATTTATTATTATATGAAACATACAATATTACTTTTGAGAGAACTTGCACCAATTTGCTTCATGTTATTGTAAGAGATATAAATATTACTAGAAAAAACATTACATCACAAATAATTTGTAATTATAATAATAACCTTCGTGGTTTGAAAATAGTAACTCCTATATTTGCATTAAACGTTACAAATATATCTTTCCAAAACTCTACCCTAAGTTTGCCAAAAAAAGCTTTGCCAACCCATATACTTCATTGCAAGAATTGGAATTTTGAGACTGCAACATGTTCTAACTTGAATATAATACCTAAGGAGAATATGTTAGATTATTATGAAAACGAAACGCATATAAGATTTACTGTAACTAAATTTGACGCTTATGGTGGTATACTATTACCAGATTTAGTAGTAAATGATATCAAATTTAACAATACCAATGCAAAAGAGTTCGAAAGCATAAAGATTCTAGTAAACTTAAGCAACTATGGAGATGCAAACGTAACCGATGCAAAGATGATACTAAAAATTGGTTTATGGAACGGAACTGGTTTGGTAAACGAGACAAACTATACCGAATATATAAACTTAAGTTCTGGAGAATACTTAGAGCTCAATTTTACCTGGGTAGCGAAACCAGGTACCTGGATTTTTAACGCAACAATAGATCCAGATGATGAAATAGAAGAACTTAACGAAAATAATAATGCGATGGTAAAAAACTATACTATAAGTGCATGGCACATATTTTACGGAAAAGTTAACTCTAGGATTATTTTGAGTTTAAATAATGGAATCAATTTTACACAATGGATTCCAGAAACTCTAAATGGAACATTATATTTTGCTGATTATGATTCAACATTCTCTTTTAGTGATTTGGCTCCTCTTAATGGAACCAACGATCTATATGAGGCAGATATTTCTTTGAATATGATTGGGTTTAACGATTCTATAAAAAGTTTATACGATAAGAATAACGATGGACTTCCGGACTCATATGATTGCTTTATAGTAAATGGCCGTGAAATGTGTAATATCCCTATAATAAATTCGACAGATGAAAATGAGGGTAACTTCGTTACTGGAATATTGTGGGATAAAGGAGATGGTGGAAGCGAATATGATGGAACTCAAGATTTAGTCTTCATAACAAAAATAAATAAAAACTCTAAAGGAAGTTATGGAACATACGATTATGAGATTGCAATACCATGCTATTTAAGAGAACTAAGAGGAAGCGAAAATCTGGTAGTAATATATTTTGAATTATACTAAGATCCAAGAAGCTTTTACATATTACCATAGTTAAAACTTTTTCAGGAACCTTAAAAGAAGGAAAAAATATTATGGCATTTTTCTTTCAAAGAAGTTCGAGAATTCTGTAATTTTATTTTGAAAATTTTTCAATACCAAATATTTTTAAATTTTCGAAATAGAAACAAAAGCTTTAAATATTTTGATTAGAAATATTGTAAATTTTATTTTAAAGAATAAAGGAAACACATCTCAAGATTTTAAAATGTGGTGATAAAAAGATGAAAAAGCAATATCAGAGTATTAGCACATCTAGCCTTTATTTGGGCTTTGGAGAATACGAGAAAGTTATTAAAGAGCTTTATGAAGAATTGAATAAAAACCAAAAGAGCGACGAGCCTTTCTCGATTAGATTTATATATCTTCTAGACGAAAAAATAAGAACCGATCCCAATATAAAGAAACTATTTCCAGATAGCTCAATATTTTATTAAATTTTAGTGAAGAGAATTAGAATAAGCAAAATCAATTTGAGCAAGAAAATAGTTTGTCTAAGAGTTTGGGTTTATATCTCAAAATCTCCAGGAAGTTCTTCTTCAGAACTTCTCTTTAGAGGTGTTGCAAAGAGCAAAAATGCTACTAAGACGAGCACTAATAGGATAATGATCATTGCAATAGTAGAAACCTCTGGTACTTGGAATATGATACCACCTGTAGGTGCTTTATATTTTTCTTCCTTAGGATATAATCTAAATGTAACCTCTATGGTCTCGTTTTCTTTTGAGCAATAAGCTGTTCTAATATCAGGATAATAATCTTCTTTTATCGCTTTTAGAGTATGAGCACCAAGCGCTATATCTTCAAATATTGCCACCCCTTCTTCAGTGGTATTCTTCTTAGAATAGCCATTTAGCGTAATTTCAACATTTTTCAATGTTTCATTTGTGTAATCTTTTATTGCAATAGCTATTATTCTACATTTTCCAGGAGATAATGATGTTACGCCATTCACTCTTTTTTCGCTTTCTTGGGCTGTTGCATTTCTAAATAATCTTACAACTATTTCGTGTCGTTGATTTTCTATGCATCTAAA
>JAWAMY010000024.1:0-8189 GCA_038895635.1 Candidatus Pacearchaeota archaeon
TATAGTTATTCCAATAATTTTCGCTTTCTTCTTTTTGCTCTTTAAAATTAATATCTATATTTTGATCCTCTCGAACAACTGTCTTAAGGATTACTTTCCTATCTTCAAATCTAAAAAGAGTATAATTAACATATCTAGCCTCATTAGGATATTGAGATTTTACAGATGAATTATTAAAAGAAGATATGTTTATAAAATCGTAGTCTGAGTAAATGATTGAGCGATGTACTCCAAACACAATATTATCAATATGCAAATAATCATAAGAAGAATTAGAAGTAATAGAACTAGAGAGATTATTTGAATATAGAGAATTACTAAAAGTATCTTCACTTGAATAATCCTCTCTAAAAACTGGTTCAATAGATTTATTTTCTTCTATCTGATTATCTAAAGAATCTTCAATTAAGATATTATTATTAGAGATAGAATTATTATCAATTTCATTAGAGGAGTTAAAATAATTAGCAGAGAGCTCATCTAAATTTACAAATAAAGAAGAATTATCTTTATCAATCAAACCTTGAACAGATGAAGAAGGGTAAATAGAGTTATTTATGTTTATTACCCAAAAAGAACTGTTAGAATCATCAAGATCAGTATCTCCACTAATTATGCTAGGAGTAGAAATAGTAAGCAGAAAAATAAATATAAGAATAATAGAATATCTCCTTTCTAATAAGAATCTTTTATCCATAAAAGCTTACCTCTTATCTAATATAAGTTATATATTATTCGTTTTAAAAAACCTTTGTATAGAGGAATATAATTAAAAAAATATTTAATCTTGATTTATTTTCTGTTAAGATAAAACTAAAAAAGAGAGAGATAATGAACAGAAAAGATCTAATATGGTTGATTTTAATAATTTCTTTAACAATAACATTAGTTATAGTAGAAAGTATATTTGTTAAATCTCAGAAGGTTCCTACGGAACTCAATATAAGTTATTCAAATAATGCGCCAGTTCTAATAAAGTTAATTCCGAATCAGACTATAGTAAAAAATACGAACCTACCAAATTCAATAAAGTTAGATGAATATTTTACAGATAATGAGACACTTACTTATAATGCTACTTCTGTAATGAATATTTCGATAATAATTGACCAAAATACAAGTTACGTATCATTTTATCCAGATTACGAATTTGAAGGAATTCGCACAGTGATTTTTACGGCGTTTGATGGAATAACAAGTACAAACAGTAATTTAGTCTATATCAATGTCACAAAAGACATGGAACCCCCTTTGTGGAGCAATCCATCTAAAGATAAAGCAGATTCTCAAATTTTTCAGAATACTCTTGTTTCTTTTTCAGCAGAATGGACAGATAATTTCGCGCTTTCTTATTATATTTTCTCAATAAAAGAGCTTGGAACATGGAGAAATTACTCGCCAGTAACTTTTAGCGGAAAGAAGAACATTTCCATTTACCCAGTACAAATAATGTCGCCAGGCGGATCAGAAATAGAATGGCTATTCTATGCTTTTGATACCTCAGGGAATATGAACAAAACAAATATTGAAAAATTTCTAGTAGCTCAACAACCATCACAACCATTTACTCCTCCAACAAGAACGGAGACCTCAAAAACGCAAGTACAGAAAGAAAAAAAGACAAGGGTTTTTGAAAAAGAAAGCTTGCCAGATTATCTAATAGAACCAAATGTAAAGAATTTCAAATTAGAATTAAAACAAGGAAGTTCTGGAACAATTGCCTTTAAGATAATAAATATAGGAAACACAAACATCAGTTTTGAGATAAATGTTAGTAATTTAAGTGAAATTAAACGAGTGATAAACAATAATAATTTCACCCTTGAACATGGAGAGTCAAAAACAGTAACTATCGAGTTCACAGCTAATAAAAGAACAGTTCCAAATTTATATTATGGAATGCTTGAGATAAAAACAAGTATATATAATAAGAGAATACCAATAGTAATTGAAGTTAAGCCAATTGAAAGTGAGATAGACATAGATATTGAAATTATAGATAGAGAAAAAGAATTTAGACCTGGAGATAGAGTAAGAGCAAATATAACTATCTCTCATTTAAAAGACATTGAAGAAATGAACTTATTGCTATACTATTCAATAGTTGATTTTACAGGGAATGTACTTGATTCAAATTCAGAAGAATTAAATTTTAATAAGGAAATAATCAATTTTGAGAGAAATCTATCTTTACCTGTTTATTTAGAAAAAGGAGATTATATATTCTTTGTTAGAGCAATAGAGGAGAACAAAATTGTAATAGATTCTGAAATCTTTAAAGTAGGAGAAAGATTTAACTTACTTTATTTTATTCAATCTAATTTATTGATAATTTTGTTAATTGTCTTAACCATAACTTCTTCTACAATTATGATAAAAAGATATAGAGATAGAGAGAGATTAAGATTATTGAATTTATATATGATGATGACCCAATTGAATAAACTAGTAAAAGAAAAGAAATATGATGAAGCTATTGAAGTATATCTAAATATAAAAGCCATCTATAAGGAACCATTAGAGTTATCACTAAAAAATAAAGAGCTACTAAAAAAAGAGGTTGAAGAACTTTCAAAAAAATTCGAGGAGAGTGAAAAGAAAAAAATAGAAGAAAAAATTAGTTCTGTAGATAAAAATAAAATAGAAATAGGAAATGAAGAAAACAAGAAGGAAAGCGTGAATTCTTTTCAGAAAAATAGTGTGCAAGAGGCTGTAAATGATAAAAACCAGTCAAATAACCAATACAAAGAAGAGGATAAATCAAAAAAATTGATTGAAGAAGAGAATAAAAAAGTTGAAAAAAAAGAGGAAGAAAAGGAGAGGGATACTTCTACAAATAATAAACAAGAGAATAATTTAGAAAAGGTAAACGATGAGACAAAAGATAACAGCAATATAGAAAATAAAAATGAAAATAAAGATCTGAATACTGAGAAGATTGATAAATCGAATATTAGAGTAAGAAATAATTCTAAGGATAATAGCGGTAGAAAAAGAGAAATAGTAAATAAGAAAGAAAAGTCCTCAAATAGTAAAATAAAAAAGTCTGATAAAAAAACATCTTCATCAAGAAAGAAAGTTAAAATAGAAAATAAAAGATAATCTTAAAAAAATTGAAATGAATAATCAATTAAAAATAAAAGAGATTCAAGAAGGAAAATCAGCTCTATATATATACCAAATTACCATTTTTATAATAATCCTCATAATAAACATAGTTCTATGTTCTTCAGATTCTTCAATAGAAAGTGCTTATGGAGATACAATAAAAAAAGAATTCTATGAAATCTCAAGAAGCAAAATAGAAAGGGAAATTCAGATTGGAAATATTTTCAAAGACAATTTTAAGATTTATAATCAAAAAGACAGTTATATTCGTGTTTCTTTTTCTGTCTCACCGCACCTTGTAGAGATAATAAATATAGATGTAATTGGAGCAGTAATTAGTCCAAAAAATTATACAGAAATATACCTAACTATTCTAGGCAAAGAAATAAAGAATTATTCTGGAGAAATTATTATTTCGGGGGATATTAATGATAAAATTAATGTTAATATAAGTGTCATTAATGAATCAATAAAACCTGAAATGTTCATTAGTGTTGAAAACATAAAGAATAAATTTACAAAAAAGGAAGTCTTAAAATTCAAAGTCAATATTCAAAAAATTTCAAGAGAAGTAATTACTAATGCTTCACTTTCATATTATTTAAAATATGCTAATGAAAGCGAGTTCATTTTTTTAGGAAATGAAACAAGAGATTTAATTAGCTCAATGCAAATATTGAAAAGCTTTAATCTTCCAGAAAATATTGAAAATGGAAGATATATTGTATCAGTAATTACCAATTATAATGGAGAGAAAGCTACATCAAATACTGAAATAGAAATTGTTAGTCCATTCTGGTCAATAAAAGTATTTGGAATTATTCCATTATGGTTACTAATACTTATTATCTCAGTATTAGTTCTATCAATAATATCATTTGTGATAATCAGAAGGCTAATTGAGAGAAGTAAGAAGTACAAAATGCAATTATACACGAACACTCTTCCAAGAAAGGGAGAGAGAACATTATGGTTAGGAAAAGTAGCAGAAACAAATATGGAAGCATTTTTAGAGCTTGATCTCCTAACTACACATGCAGTAGTAGCTGGAGCAACCGGAGGTGGAAAAAGTATCGCAGCTCAAGTTATAGTAGAAGAAGCTTTATTAAAAGGAGTTTCAGTCATTGTCTTTGATCCAACAGCTCAGTGGTCAGGAATGTTAAGAAAATGTGAAGATAAGAAAATGCTTTCCTTTTATCCTAAATTTGGCTTGAAACCGAGTGATGCAAGAGCTTTTCCAGGAAGTATAAAACAGATACAAAATGAAAGACAAGCAATTGATGTTATGAAATATGTAACTCCTGGTCACATTCAAATATTTGCATTAAATCGTTTAACTCCTCCCCAAATAGATAACTTTGTTGCCACAATAATTGCATCTATATTCAAATCCGATCCAAAAGAGCACCCAGAGCTGAAAATTATGCTTGTCTTTGATGAGGTCCACAGATTATTGCCAAAATTTGGAGGTTCTGGCAAAGGTTTCTTGCAAATAGAGAGAGCTTGTAGAGAGTTTAGAAAATGGGGATTTGGAGTTATGTTAGTATCGCAAGTTTTGTCAGATTTTGTAGGTGAAATTAAAGCAAATATTAATACTGAAATCCAAATGAGAACTAGAGATGAATCAGACTTAAATCGACTGAAAACTAAATATGGAGAAGAATTTCTTCAGTCATTAATTAAAGCTTCAGTAGGAGTTGGGATGTTTGTCAATCCAAAATATAATAAGGGTAAACCATATTTTATTAATTTTAGACCCATACTTCACAACACAAGAAGACTTTCTGATGAAATATTAGAAAAATATAGTCAATATACTGAAACAATAGAAGATTTAGAATATCAAATTGAACAATTGGAAGCAGAAAAGGTTGATACTTTTGATTTAAAAATGGAATTAAAGCTTGTAAAAGATAAGTTAATGACTGGAAATTTCACAGTTGTTGATATTTATCTTGAAAGCTTAAAACCAAGATTAGATAAAAAATGGCAAGAACTAGGAAAAAAACCAAAGAAGAGAGAAGTGATATTAGTTGATGCAAAAGAAGTAGAAGCATCAATAAAACAAGCGGAGAAAGATAGAGAAGAGTTTGAGAAAAATCAAAAAAACGAGAATAAATCAAATTTAGAAGGGAATAAGAATAATCAGAAAATTAACAATGAACCAACCAAGCAAGATAAGAGTAAAGAAACACTAGAAGCAAAAGAAAAGACAAAAGAAGAAAAACACACCTCTAAAAAAAGATACCTCTAGAGAAAGAAAGGTCAAAATAAATAAAAAACGATAAGAAGATAAGATGAGAATTAAAAACAAAAAGAAGAGTAAAAAAACAAAAAATAGTGAAGAAAATAAAAAGAAAGTAAGAAGGACTAAAAAGAATAGACTAATTAACTTAAAAAAAACAAACAAGAAAATAGAGAAGATTAATAAGATAAGTGATTCTGCAAGTTCAAAAACCGAAATTAAAAAAAACAGAGAAGATAAGATTTTATTAGAAAGTCATAAAAATACAGAAAAGAAATTAAAATTAACTAAAAAAGAAGAAAAAGAACTAAAATTAAATGAATCAAAAATAAAAAAATTATTGGAGATTAAACATCTAGAAGAATTATTCTTTGTTATAAGTTTGCTTAATAGTAAACAAGTAGCTCTATTTATTGAGCATTATAAAAATTCGAGAATAGAAAAAAGTCCAGACAGCAGAGTTGATTCAATCATTAAAAATTCTTCAGACCATAATTCATTAATTGAATCAATAAAAAAGGAACTAGCTTCTGAACTTTACGATGAATTAGAGAAAATAAAGGAAAATATTTCAAAGCTAAATAAAAGAGGATATGATACATTTATTGAATCAGTAAGAGTTATTTCAATTCCATTAAAGATAAATTTATTTTTAGCTACAGGCAAGAAGGAAGATTTGTATAAAGTTAAAAAGATAATTAATTCAGTAAATCTTTCTCTAAAAGAGAAAATGGAAGAATTAGAGAACAAACAAAGTACTAGTTCTAAATAAGGAAAAATTTTATAGATAAAAAAATAAAGAAAGGTTATGTTTAGTTAAATTATAGCTCATCTAATTCATCTTCTTTTTTTCTTCTCCAAAATAAAATCAAGAAAAACAATATTACAATAGCGATAACGATAACAAGCAAAATCAAAACAGCTGTGGCAAAAGAAATAATCTCTATAATGAGCTCAAATCTTCCCTTAATTATTTTAACTAAGTTTTCTTTCCTCTCTCCATAATAAGCAACAACATTAACGAATTTGTTCTCAGCAAGTTCTTTTTCAGTTAATTCTTGTTCAATTATTATATTTCCAGTTTTTCTTGATTTTACTAATATACTACCGTCTGATCCAATAATCTTTCTTCCTCTATCTATAAAAACATCTGTAAGTTCTGCATCAACCCAGCAATCAACATCTCCAGTATTTTTAACAGTAATAATAAATGATTTTTTCTGTTTATTATATTTGACACCAGCAATATCAATAGAACACCTATCCATAACATTAATTATCTCAACATTAACTGTCTTTTCTAGTATTTTTTCAAGTGAGACCGGAGTCTCTCCATATATAGTGAATAAAGAAATTGTGAAATTATTTTCATTAATGGAAATGTCAGGATAGATAACTGTTTTGAAATCGTTTGGAGCAATAAAGATTGGATCAATATCTCCTAACCTCTCTGCTCCTGGAATATTTGGAGTTATAGTTCCCTTAAAGAAAATAGGGATTGTTGAATCACTACGATATACTAATTCTAATTGAGAGCTAGCCCTATTATATCGTGCAGAATATAAGTCAAGAGACATAACAGGAATTGGTAAATAAAATACATCTAATCCTTCAACAGCTGCAACAGCTCCAGTAGGAGCTCTTGCTCCACGTGCAAATTTGACAATAACACTAATTCCAGTGCTTCTCCTTATATTCGTAGCAGCTCTTACTAAGTCAGCACCAATTAGAACACCAACTTCAATATCGGATGATTTAATATAATTTGCAATTTGATCTGGAACATTATCTTTTCCAGTGAATAAAATTGGCTCGGCCCCTGACATTAAAGCTTTTTCAATAAACTCTCCATTAGTAAGGGTTATCTGTTTAGTAGGAGACATTTTAAGAAATCTTTTTGTAATTTCAATATTATCTATAAACCTATCTCCATTATCAATTATATCGGGATTATATTTCTGCAAAGTATTTCTTATATCTTGTTCAATAAAACCATAAATCAAGAGTTCTTTTACATTTCTCCTACTAAGTATTGCGTCTATTTCATCTATATTTGTCCTATCGACAAGAAAAACCCAAGCCCTTTTCTTTACTGCATATGGAACAACAGCAATAGCATTATATCCATAAGTTCCTCCAACAACAACAAAATTTTCAATATCGGGCAAATCATCGATTAATTCCAGATTCGCATTTCTCACTACAACTTCCTCAACTCCGTCAAAACCAGCATTTCTAATAGTAAGTGGATAATTAATGACAAATTTATCTCTTGTTGAAGTCACGACCTTAATAATGTTTTTTTTACTTATGCCATTTAATAATACTGGCCCATGTGAAGTGCTTACAAGAAAATCGCTTCCAACTCCTTTTAAATTAGCATAATGTATTGTAGAATAAACATCTCTCCAATTAGCAGAATTAGAAATAACATAGGTAAAGTTTTGAGCACTAGAAAATTCAATAATTATAATTAAGACAAGTAACAAAAATAAAATATTAGTATAATCTCTTCGGTTTACCTCTTTATTAAAAGACATAATTTTCATATTATAAGAAAATATATAAATTTATCTCTAGAATTTTATAGTATAAGAAATTAATATTTTTCAAAATAAGGGTATCGTTCATTATATATCAATCTTCACTGTTTACTCTTCCTACTCCACCAATAGTAGAATTATCTAAATTTGTAGGGCTATAAGATATGTTCTTTCTCTCAAGAATAACTCTCCCTGCTGAAAGTCCCGAAAGAGTAAAATTGAAAAAATAGAATATTGATGCCACAGTAACCATTAAAAGAATAATTAATATTATTGAAACCAAGATCGCTTCT
>JAWAMY010000025.1:0-8072 GCA_038895635.1 Candidatus Pacearchaeota archaeon
GCTATTCTTCGTAAAATATTTAAATTACCTCTGTTTAAGAGGAATATGCACAGAACAGAAGTAAAAGAAACTCTTAAGAATTTAAGAATTGCTCTTAAAGAAGAGCTAAAACATGAGAAGTTTTTTTTAAGAGCTGCTGAAAAAGCAAAAGAGGAGGGATTATCAGAAGCAGCTGAATTTTTTAGAAAAACTGCGAAAGAGGAGAAGGCTCACTCAAATCAAATCGAGATTCTTCTTAAGAATCTTATATAAGCTCTTTTCTAAAAATGGTGGAAGATAAGTACGTAGATATACATTGCCATATTGATTATTATGATGATAAGAAAATTCCTAATATACTCTCTGAATGCCATAAAAAAGATGTATTAATTGTAAGTAATGGGACTACAGTAAACTCAAATAGGAAACTTTTGAAAATTCTTAACCAAAATTCTACTTTGAGTATTTGTATGGGCTTATATCCTATTGAATGCTTAAAGTTAAAAGATAAAGATATTGATGAAGAAATCTCATTTATTAGACAAAATTGTGATAAACTTTTTGGTATAGGTGAAGTTGGAATTGATTTAAGAGAGGGTAGTGATTTTTTATTACAAAAGAAAAATCTAGAAAAATTTATTTCTCTTTCTGAAGAAATTGATAAACCTATTATAATTCATTCAAGAAAATCAGAACTTCAAACAATAGAGATTTTAGAGTATTTTAGAATTAAAAAGGTTATAATGCACTGTTTTTCTGGAAAGATGAATTTGGTTAAAAGAATAATTAAGAATGATTGGTATCTTTCAGTTCCATCTATAGTTGTTTTTAGTGAACACTTTCAAAATATTGTAAGATTAGCTCCAATTGAAAGATTATTCTGCGAAACAGATTCTCCTTTTCTAGATCCAGATAGAGCTGGAGAGAACTATCCATGTAAAGTCATTAAAGCTTATGAAAAAATAGCAGAATTAAAAGGAGTTTCTGTTGATAAAGTTAAAAGTTTAATATTTGCTAATTATTTATCTCTTAGATAATATTCGTAATTTCTTTGATTAAGAAAGCTTTATAAATAATAGAATACGTCTTTTAATTTATGGCAAAAAAAGAGGTTGTAAATAAGGATAAGGAACAATTGAAAAAGCTTGAAGAAACTCTCATTCAAGTTGGATTAAGAATTGCGAAGAGGGGCGAGGGAGCTTTGTTTGTAATAGGAGATGTTGAATATAAACCGCTAATTAAACAACAAGTGCCTCCATTTAAAGCAGTTGAGAATCCAAAATTACTTGAATCTCTTGCATTAATGGATGGAGCAGTGATTATTGATAAATATGGATTAGTGAAAGCTTATGGTGTAATGATAAAAAGTAAGAAGACATTTAAGAATTTTGGAACTAGACATAGTGCTGGTTTATCTGCTTCATATAATGGAAATACAGCTATTATTGTTTCTGAAGAGGATAGAAAAATAAGAATTCTTAGAGAAGGAAAGATGGTAATGCAAATTGATGCTCTTCAAAAAGATGTTGAAAAATCAGTTCCTGAAGCAGTTAGAGTTCTTGAATCTATTGGTGCTGGAACTATTGGAGCAATTGGTACTAGTGTTTTGGTTCCAAGTTTAGGAATTGCTTTGTTGCCTGGAATTATCTTGTTTGGTTCAGCATATTACCTAGCAAAATTATTTAAAGAGAAGCATAAGGCTTAATATTCAATTAATCTAATTGTTTCTTTATTTGATTTATCTACCTTTTATAAATATCTATTAAATTGTATAGAAATATTTAAATAATCATTATTTTTATATTGTAATGTGTAATACAATTAGGTGTATTATAATAAAAGATGCATACAATATATTGTATATATGAAATGTCCTTATTGTTCATATGTTAAGTCAAAAGTTACCGATAAGAGAGAATCTGGTAATTTCATACGCAGAAGAAGAGAATGTATAAAGTGCAACAAAAGATTTACTACATATGAGAGAGTTGAAGAGGTTGAAAGATATGTTATTAAAAAAGATGGTAGAAGAGAACCTTTTAATAGGGACAAGATTTTCCTTGGAATACTTAAGGCTTGCGAAAAGAGAAATATAAGTCATGAAAAAATCGATTCAATTGTTAAAAAAATTGAAGAACAAATTAAAAATAAAAAAGAAATTGAAACAAAAAAGATAGGAGAAATAGTTATGAAGAGTTTAAAAAAAATTGATAATGTTGCTTATATAAGATTTGCATCTGTTTATAGAGAGTTTAGAGACGTTAATGATTTTAAAGATGCTTTGATGGAGGTTAAGAATTATGAATAACTTTAGATTATCAAAAGTTAGAAAAAGAGATGGAAGAATTGTTGATTTTGATGAAAAAAGAATAAGAAATGCAGTTTATAAAGCAATGATTTCAGTTAAGGAGAAACAAGGAATAGTTGAAGGAGATTTGGAAGTTACTCCACAAATGATAACTCAAAACGTTTTAAATGACTTGGTTGAAAGGGCTAAAAATCGTTCTGGAGAATATATTCCTGATATTGAGGAAATTCAGAGTATTGTTGAAAGAAACTTAATCTTATCAAGGTTGCCAGAAACTTCTATTGAATTTATAACTTATCGAAGAAAAAGAAATGAAGTTAGAAGATTGAGAAAAAATGTTCCAGAAGATGTTAGAGAATTATTTTTGAAAAGTTCTGAGTATTTTAAGGATAATCCTCTTGGTGAATTTATTTATTATCGAACATACTCAAGATGGCTTGAAGATAAGGGAAGAAGAGAAACATGGATTGAAACTGTTGATAGATATATGAACTTTATGAAGGATAATCTTGAAAGTAGGCTGTCGGAAGATACATATGAGGAGATTCGAGATGGAATTCTTAATCATAGAGTAATGCCTTCAATGAGATTATTATGGAGTGCTGGAAAGGCAGCGGAGTCAAGCAATGTAGCTGCATATAATTGTTCTTACACTACTATTACTAATATAAAAGATTTTAGTGAAGTACTATATATTTTAATGTGTGGCACAGGAGTTGGTTTCTCTGTCGAGAATCAATTTATTCAACAATTACCTATTATTCAAAAACAGAAAGGGATTAAGTTGCCAACTCATGTTGTTGAAGATAGTAAGGAAGGATGGGCCAAAGCTTTTAATACTGGACTAGAAGCCTGGTTTTCCGGACATGATATTGATTTTGATTATTCTAAATTAAGACCTGCTGGGGCAAGACTTAAAACAATGGGCGGTAGAAGTTCTGGTCCCGAAGCTTTAAGAATCTTAATGGATTACTCTAGAGAAAAAATTCTTAGCAGTCAAGGTAAGAGGTTGAATTCTTTGGCAATTCATGATTTGCTTTGCAAGGTTGGAGAAATTGTAGTTGTTGGAGGTGTTAGGAGGAGTGCTGAAATCTCTCATTCTGATTTAGATGATTTGTTAATGAGAAGTGCTAAAGTTGGTAATTTTTTCTTAACCCATCCTGAGAGAATGATGGCTAATAATTCTGCTGTTTATGAACATAAACCGACTGCTAAAGAGTTTATGGCAGAGTGGCTTGCATTAGCAGAGAGCGGTACTGGAGAAAGAGGTATCTTTAATAGAGGGAGTCTTAGATATACTTTACCAGAGAGAAGATTAAAAGTTATTGGTGATGAGATAAATTCTATGGGTACTAATCCATGTGGAGAGATATTATTGAAGTCAAAGCAGTTTTGTAATCTTACTGAAGTTGTTGCAAGAAAAGATGATACCCTAGAGTCTTTGCTTAAAAAAGTTGAATTAGCCACAATTCTCGGGACTTATCAAGCTACTCTAGTTAATTTTCCTTATCTATCTTCAAAATGGAAAGATAATTGCGAGCAAGAAGCATTGCTTGGAGTTTCTATAACTGGTATTTTAGATTCTCCTTTACTTAGAGATCCAGATATTCTCAATAAATTAAGGGAACATGCAGTCGAAGTAAATAAGCATTATTCTAAAATTTTGGGTATAAATCCATCTACTTGTATTACGTGCGTGAAGCCTTCTGGTACCGTTTCAAAACTTGTAAATTCTTCTCCTGGAGTTCATCCAAGATGGTCAGAGTATTATATTCAAAATATCAGAATTTCTTCAAGCGATCCTTTGTTTTTTATGTTGAAAGATCAAAAATATCCTTATTTTCCTGAGATAGGCCAAAGTATGGGTTCTGCTACAACTTATGTCATTCCTTTTCCTGTAAAATCTCCACATGGAGCTATTTTAAGAAAGGATCTATCAGCTATTGATCAACTTGAGAATTGGAAGAGAATGAAGGTAAATTATACTGAACACAATCCTTCTGTTTCAATTTATATAGGCGAGGATGAGTGGTTAGATGCTGGACAGTGGGTTTACAATAATTGGAATATTATTGGGGGATTGGCCTTTTTCCCAAAAGACGATCATGTCTATCCTCTTGCTCCTTTTGAAGAGGTTACTAAAGAGAAATATTACGAAGTTAGAGATAAGTTGCCTAAGATTGATTTCTCTCAGTTAATGTTTTATGAGGAGAATGATCAAACTTATGGTGCAAGAGAATATGCCTGTGTTAGTGGAAAGTGTGATTTAATGTAAAATGAGGCTTAAATTTAAAAAGTTGAAAAATAACGCACGTTTGCCGATTTATGCTAATCCATATGATGCAGGCATGGATCTCTTCTCTACTGAACATTGTATTTTAAGAAAGGGAGAAAGAAAATTAATCTCTACAGGTCTTGCTGTTGAGATTCCAAATGGATATGAACTTCAAATAAGACCAAGAAGTGGTTTAGCTCTTAAGAAAGGCATTTCTGTTTTAAATACTCCTGGAACAATAGATGCTGGTTATCGTGGAGAGATAGGTATTATTTTAATAAATCATGGAGATGAAGATTTTGAAGTAAAAGAGGGAGATAGAATAGCTCAAGCTGTTTTGAATAAGATTGAAATAGCTGAAATAGAAGAGACTGATGAATTAACTCAAAGTCAAAGAGGAACTGGAGGTTTTGGAAGTACAGATTGCAAGAATGATTGAAAAGAAAACTTCTTGTGTTTATTGTTCTTTAAAATATGTATTAGATTTCTTTTCTGTATCTTATATTAATCTAGAGGAGTTTATAGTGAGGGATAAAGATGGATTTGATTTTAATCTTAATTTAATTAATAGAGTAATTGATGGAACTAAAATTATGTGCGAATTTTTTAATCCTTATTTAGATAATCTTATTGATATTGATCTCATATTCAGAGAGAATAGCGAGAATTTAGTTAGTTTACTTGCAAACGATTATGGAGTTCTAATTGGAGCTAAAGATAAGATGAAGCACATTTCTATTCTTGGGGAATATATTTCATTAAAGAATGAATTGTCTCTAATTAATCCTATTTCTAAATCTAAGTCTTTATTCTCCTTGAAACTTATTTATAAGTCTATTTTTCCAGAAGATAATCGATATGGATTTTATATATTTAAGAGAGAAAGCAATTTTTAGATTATTGATTTACTTTGGCTAATTTACTTCGATCACCTTTAACATTCCATTCTTTTGGCCAGCTATCCCAATCTTTTGGATATTGAATGTCCTCGATTTTATATCCAATTTTCTCTAAATATTCTTTTGGTCTATTCATTCCATGACCTTTAAATTCAGCTTCTAGTTGAGCATAAATCAATTTTTTTAAGTATGTTGGAGGTCCTGCATCAAATCCTGTGTACTCAAAGAAATCATTAAGTGACATGCTTAAGTCGTTGTAATTTTTATTTCTTATATTGTGAATTTTTTCTTCTAATCCATCTCTCTCAAAATATAGTCCATATAAGTGTAATGAACTGCTTCTGTCTATGTACGCTCCTAATTCTATTGGATGATTTATGATATCTTGGGATATCTTATCTCTAAGAAGTTTCATTAGTTCAATTTGAGCTATATTATTTTCGTTCCAGGCTTTAAATAGGTCTCTACTCCTCCAATCTGTTATATAATTCATTACTACTCTACCTTCTTTATCTTCTAAAAATCTTAATTGACCTCTTTGCCAACAAGGAGGATCTTCCTGTTCTGGAATTATATCCTCTCCTGCTCTCCATGTTGTGAACTGATAATCTCGACCAGATATCCTAAATTTTGATTTCCAATCCTTTTTTATTCTGTCAAAAACAAATGGTAATTGATCAACAATTCTTTCATTATAAGTGTAACCCCAAAATTCTGGATTCTTTTCTGACTTTTTCCAGTGATTGTGAATTCCATGAGTAACTTCAAGTATATACTGCATTACTCCTCTAGCATCATCGTGAATTCCTGGTAAAAATACTTTTGGTTCTGAATTAGGATTATTTACTCTTATAATTACATCTGCGTCATATCCAAGAATCATACCGCTTCTATGTTTCGGAGTCTCAACTCTTATCCCATAATCATAGCAAGAGATAATTGCTTTATAAGTCGCTTCAGCTAAATTCTCTGCTTCTATCTTTATAACAGGCAGCTTTCCATCTCCTCTTAGTGATCTGTCTTCTTTTTTCATCTTCTTTACCATTATCATTGTCTTTTTAAAAATTATTATTTATTGAAATAAGTATTTTATTTCATAGTACTTATTTATTGAGTTATTTTTGAGAATATTTAAAAACTAGAGAAGATACTATTTATTTGTTTTTTAAGGCTCCATAGCTCAGCCTGGTTAGAGCACTGGCCTTTTAAGCCAGGTGTCGGGGGTTCGAATCCCCCTGGAGCCATATTTCTCACTTTAAGAAATTCTTATTCTAGATAAATAAGGTGATTTCACTATAATCTCTTATCGACCTCTTTCTCTATTTCTTTTTCAATCTTATCTTCTTCTTCACTTATAAAATTATCTGATATTGACTCTTTTATCTTTTCTTTCTTTGACTTTTTGGTGCTTGAACGAATAGATGCTAGGAGGGCAGATTTTTCTTCAAGAGCTTTTTTTGAAATTTCTAATTTTCTTTCTAGAAGAGCGTTTCCTTTAAACATATGCGCTAGATCATATTCCGTGTTCTTAATTCTTGTCTTTAATTCTCTTATTTCCTCTTCAAGTTTCTCTTCTTCTGATTTTTCATCAATTATTTCCATAGTAATCTTTCTAATGATTTTGTGCTTAAATATCTTTAGATATTTGGTTATTTATTTTTATATTATTAATAAACCTCTTTAATTTGATATAATGAATAATACTTTTTACTTAAATATTCTATGTACTCTTTAATGTCTAGTTTTTTTCCACAAGCCCTATATATTAGTTCTTCTCCAGAGTATAAATTTCCTTGAGAATGAATTTTTTCTTTTAGCCATTTAATGATTTTTTCGTACTTACCTAAGGAGATTTCTTTTTCAACTTCAGGAATATCTCTTTTGATTGCATTGTAGATTGAAGTAGCATATATTGTTCCAATTGCATAAGAGGGAAAATATCCAAAGTAGCCGTTACTCCAATGAACATCTTGTAAAGCTCCTTCGCGCATATCTTTTGGTACAACTCCAAAATATTCCTTCATCCTTCTGTTCCATATTTTAGGTATCTCTTTTACATTTATTTTACCTTCAATTAACTCATTCTCTATTTCAAATCTTAGTATTATATGTAAGCAGTAATGTAGTTCATCTGATTCTATTCTAATCTTTCCAGGAGTTACCATGTTTATCTCTTTATACCATTGCTCAAAATCATCATTTAATGAGAAAGCATTGTTAAATTTTGAGAAATAAAATTCTGCGCTAAAAATGTCCTTTGAACTTTACATCACGAAAAGATACATAAAATCAACAAAGATAACTGGTTTTATCTCATTCATCACATTGATAGCAACCATAGGGATTATGCTCGGGACATCTGCATTGATAATAGCACTTTCAATATCAAATGGATTTGAAAAGGAATTGAAAGAAAAAGTAATTGGTTTCACTTCACACATTCAGGTTTCAAAATTTGATGTGAGATATTTTGATAAAGACGATTGGGCGAGTTTTGAGAAGATAAAGACAATACCAAATGTTAAGTTCGTTTCACCATTCGCAGGAAGAGAAGCGATGATAAGATCAAACTATGCAATTGAAGGAGTTTATTTAAAAGGAATTCTGCCCG